>JAGUUF010000018.1 GCA_020063545.1 Cytophagales bacterium | reverse complement strand
GTTTTCACTGCGTACAAACTCAACCTGGGCATTAACCACCTTTAAATAGAATTTTGTCTCCGATTCGGCATAAATTGTTGCCTTTGGTTGATTGGTTGCCTGGATGGCAAGCTGGCCGCCTTCGTAGGTTACCGTAATTACAAAATTCGGGGCAAGTTCATAGCGGCCCACATACTCCTGCAGGATTTCAGGTGAAACGGAGTAGGGTATCTTTAATTCTTTGAGTGCGTACTTTGAATCGAGCAGGTGAAATCCAAGGTCATCGGCACCGGTATTGGAATTGGTAAGAACCACCACGGCTTTGTTTTTGGAAGTTGAGAATCCGGCAAACGAGCGAAAGCCCCCGGTGCCGCCATTGTGCCATACAATGTCGTTTTCGCGGATGTGCCATCCATACCCGATTTTCATTTTGCCGGCATCGCCACGAGGCTGATGGGTAAGGGCAAATGCGTTGGCAAGTTGTGTAGATTTGCCGGCAGCCTGCAGATTAGCCACCATATAGGTGATCATATCTTCGGCATTCGAAACCAGTCCACCGGCACCGGTTAGCACACTTTGATCGTCCCACGTCCATGCTTTAATGGGCTGCGTACCGGAGTACCCGGTTGCCAGAAGTTTTTCCTGGCGCTGGCCGCTTACCCAGGTGTTGGTCATGTTCAGCGGCCGGGTTATCAGGTCATTTACCAGCAGTGAATAGGGTTTGTTCTCTATCCTTGTGAGTATAAAGCCGAGAAGGCCCATACCGAGGTTGGAATATTCATAGTGGCTGCCGGGTTCGCGTGCAAGTTCACTATGATTGATAAAGCCCGTCAGTTCATTTTCGCGGTAATCAATGTAGGGATTCTCAGGGTCTTCCGGGCTGAAGTTCATGGGCATGCGGGGTAAGCCGGAGTGTGCAGTGGCCAGGTGTTCAAGGGTAATGGCTTTACCGTTTTTCTCGGGCAGTACCATCGTTGGCGGAAGATAGGTTTGTGCTTTTTCGGAAAAATTCAGTTTCCCTTGCAGCGATAGGAGTGCGGCAATTTCGGTTGTGAATGTTTTTGTAATGGATCCGATTTCAAAAACGGTTTTTGATGATACTGCTTCGCCTGTCTGAAGATTGGCAACACCGTATGCATAGTAGTTTACTTTTCCGTTTTCATAAAGGCCAACTACAATTCCCGGGGTTTCCTGGAAATCCACCCGCTGCCTGATTTTTTCTTCGATTGTCTGGGCAACTGAAAGGGCAGCGATAAGCTGGAAGAAAATGAGGTTTATGTATTTCATGGATTGAAATTTATGCTTTGTTAATGCATTCAATAAGAACAGCGCACGACTCCCGAATCTGTTCTTCAGTTATGGTAAGCGGTGGGGCAATGCGGAAACTCTGCGGATGTGACAGAAACCAGTAACAGATTATTCCTTTTTCTTTGGCCAGATTAACGATGCGGTTCACCCTATCGGCCGAGTCAAAGTCAATGGCAAACATCAGCCCGATTCTTCGAAGCTCCCGAATAGAATGATGGGCAAGTAATTTTTCGAAAAGCTTTCCTTTCTGTTCAACCCCGGCCAGCAGATTTTCTTCTTCAATAACGGCAAGCGTGGCCAATGCCGATGCGCAACACACGGGGTTGCCTCCAAAGGTTGTAATGTGTCCCAGGGGCGGATGGTGCGTAAGGGTTCGCATTATTTCGTTATCGGCAATAAATGCTCCGATTGGCAACCCACCACCAAAAGCTTTACCGATTGTCAGGATATCGGGCACTACATCAAATTGTTCAAAGGCAAACAGCGTTCCGGTTCGGCCCATGCCGCATTGTATTTCATCAAAAATGAGTAATGCACCGGTGTCGGAGCAACGCTTACGGAGTGCCTGCAGGTATGCTTTTGATGGAATGCGCACTCCCGCATCGCCCTGCACCGTTTCGATGATGACACAGGCAGTTCGGTCGGTAATTGTTTCTAAATCCTTCGCTTGGTTGAAGTGTATAAACCGCACGTCAGGCAGCAGTGGCCTGAAGGCGTATTTCTTTTGTTCATTACCCGATACGCTTAACGAACCGTGGGTACTGCCGTGATAGGATTTATAGCACGAAACAATTTCCGTTCGCCCGGTAAACCGTTTGGCGAGTTTCAACGCGCCTTCGTTAGCTTCTGTGCCGGAATTAACAAAGTAGCAGCAGTTAAGGGCTTTGGGTAAAAGGCCGGTTAACCTGGCTGTCAGTTGGTTTGAGGGTGCTTGTATATACTCGCCAAATACCATCACGTGCAGGTGTTTGTCGAGTTGTCTTTTTATGGCTTCAATAACCTTGGGATGTCGGTGGCCGATATTACTTACGGCTATGCCGGAAATCAGGTCGGTATACCGCTTTCCGTCCGGTGAGTAGAGGTAAATTCCTTCAGCACGCTCAATGGCAATCAGGTACGGTGAATCGGTAGTTTGGGCAAGTTTGTTTAGAAAGGTTTCCTGGCTGAAATCCATTTATCAAAACTATGAATTCCGGGCATCAACCAAAAAGTCAATTCAGGTTGGGCAGTACCTGAGTTTGATTTGGTAAGGAAATTTCGAAGGTGGTGCCCACGCCCAGTTCTGAAGTTGCCCGTATGGTGCCCCCCAGTTTTTCAACCACTGATTTTACAATATACAGGCCCAGTCCTGATCCTTTACTTTCCGCTGACGCACGAAAGAACATTTTAAAAAGATTGTCCATGTACTCGGAGGCAATGCCGACTCCATTGTCGGAAAAGCGCAGGAGGGCATTTTCTGAAGTGGTATGGATTTCAATTTTAATGTACGATTGCCGTTTCCACACATCGCGGTAGCGCACAGCATTGGCGATAATGTTATTGAAAATGATGAGGAGGCGGCTCGGGTCGGAATAAAAAGGGGCTGTAACTTGTATTTCGCGGATACTTTCAACCTGCTCGGCACCTTCCATGTACTTTAATGAGGCGATGGATTCGGATAACAGTTCATTGAAGTTAATCTCCTTGACCAGGATATCCATTCTTGAATTGCGGGAATGGTGAATAATATCCGAAATAAAGTTGTCGAGCTTATTCACACTTTGTTCAATCAGGTCGAGGTACTTTTTACTGCTTTCCGGATCGGTATCCAGCCGCAGCACATTTACCAGTCCTTTTACCGACATGAGTGGGGCTCGCAAATCATGTGACGCACTATACACAAATCTGTCGAGTTCGCTGTTAATGCGGGTTAATTCTTCGTTTTGCTGCTTCAGCATGTCCTCCGTTCTCTTCTGCTGGGTAATGTCGCGTGAGTAAATGGTTAGTCCTACAATGGTATTACCTTCCTTAATCGGATAGGTTCTTGTTTCGAAGGTTTTTAACTCCCCTGTAAGCAGGCAGGTGTCATGGTATTTTCCGGGTTTCCCCTGCAGGCCTGCCATGTACCGTTCAGTCCATATTTCTCTTCGGTGAGAAAACTGTTCAGGTATCAGGTCAATCATGTTTTTTCCCTTTAGCGGCCTTACGCCATAAATCTGCCGGAAATGCCGGTAAAACTCACGGTTAAAGTCAATCAACTCGTATTGTGAATTAATCAGCCAAATGCTGTTTTCGAGTGTATTGAAAATAGAACGCAGGTTGGCTTCGTTTTCGAGGATACGTTTTTGGTAGTTTTTTCGCAGCGTTATGTCGCGGCTGAAAACGGAAATTACAAACCGGTCTTTGTAATCAATGCACTTGTAGTAGATCTCCCAGTGAAATTGCTTGCCGTCCAGTTCGTAAGTCTCTTCCACTTTGTAGGGCACTCCGCTAATAGCATTCAGGCACCGTTCGCGCCAAACCTGTGCCAGCCTGGGGTTTACCAGTTCCATCGAATCAATAATGGAAACACCCGGCCGCAGGTCGATGCCGTACGATTCAAAGAATATCCAATAGAACCCGGGATTTAGGGTAATGATTTTAAATTGTTCGTCAACAAGCAGAATATTGGCATCCGCATCTTCAATAATGCCGGTTAACATATCCTGCAGCACGCCAGGCTCCATCGCCTCCATCTTCATATGCTGTTGGCTCTGGCCGGATGTATCCTTAACGAAGGCTGTTGATTCGGTCATGAGCGCTTTCACAAAAACAAAGTGGTATTTACGGTAACTGAGGTGAAAAGGTTTGGGTCGGCTACGACAAAAAAATGCGAATGGAAGTTTCTAACCTTAAGGGTCACTTGAAGTAGTACTATTTTTTCTCCAGACTTACCCAGTTGCTTTCGGCTTTCTGGATATAGGTTTCCTTATCCTGAAGCCATTTCTTTTGAACTTCTGTATTGTAATTGAGGTATAGTTTACCGTCAACAATAGTCCAGGCATCGGGTTCAGACTTCACTTTATAATTGCGGGATACGCCAAAAGCACAGAACCCGCCAAACCGGGGGGCGTATTGTTCAGGATTGGTTTTAAACCGCTCCCGGTTTTCGGCCGACTTAAAATACCAGGTGGCTCCGTTCCAAATCCAGGTAAACTCCGGGTTGCCTTTAACCGGCTGCGATTCGGTAAAATAAGCAACCGGGTCATACCCGCGGATAGCCCCTTCTTCGGTACTGAAGACAGTGCCTTGCGCCTGGCTTTTGAACCAGAACATCATGCCAAGCAAAACAACAAAAAGGTACTTCATGCAGGTGATTTTTTTGCAAAAATGCTCATCTGTGTGCCGGTAAATTGTCGGGGGCATGGCATTTTGGTTTATTGCCGTTTACAAAGTGGGTTAATCCTTTTTTTGCAGGGATAGTTTGTAAATAATACCCGCAGGTCTATCTTTGCAACTCTTTTTTGGAGGCCCGTTCGTCTAGGGGTTAGGACATCAGATTTTCATTCTGGTAACAGGGGTTCGATTCCCCTACGGGCTACATACAACTGCCGTACGGGGTTAACCTGGCGGCAGTTTTTGCTTTGGGGAATTTGTACGGGCTTATCTTGGTTTTATAGCGTCAACCTTTAATTTTGTCGGCTTCTGAACGCACCACATTAAATCAAGTAACAGCAATGACAAAAATCGGTATTAACGGGTTCGGCCGCATAGGCCGGATGGCTTTCCGGGCTGCCATTAACCGCCCCGGGCTGGAAGTAGTTGGCATTAACGACCTGCTCGATCCAAACTACATGGCGTATATGCTCAAGTACGACTCCACCCATGGCCCATTTGAGGGTACGGTTGAGGTGGTTGACGGTCACCTCGTGGTTAACGGGAAGAAGATCCGCATAACGGCCGAAAAGGATCCGGCAAATCTTAAATGGTCGGAGGTAGGCGCTGAAATTGTTATCGAATCAACCGGGTTGTTCTTAACCCAGGCCGATGCACAAAAGCACATTGCAGCCGGGGCGAAAAAGGTAGTTATGTCGGCCCCTGCAAAAGACGATACACCCACGTTTGTAATGGGCGTTAACCATAAGAAATTAACACCCCAGCATACCATTGTTTCCAATGCATCGTGCACTACCAACTGCATTGCCCCGGTTGCCAAAGTACTGAACGATAAATTTGGAATTGTTGAAGGCCTGATGAGTACCGTACACGCGGTTACGGCTACACAAAAAACAGTTGACAGCCCTTCGGCTAAAGACTGGCGCGGTGGCCGGGGTGCTTACCAGAACATTATCCCGTCATCAACCGGTGCGGCCAAAGCGGTGGCATTGGTAATTCCGGAGTTAAAAGGAAAGCTAACCGGTATGTCATTCCGGGTGCCGGTAGCCAATGTTTCGGTGGTTGATTTTACAGTAAGGCTGAATAAACCCGCTACCTATGATCAGATAAAGGAAGCCATGAAAGAAGCCGCCAACGGTGAGTTAAAAGGAATTTTAGGCTATACCGAAGATGATGTGGTATCGCAGGATTTTATTGGCGATAAACGCACTTCGATATTCGATGCAAAAGCCGGCATTTCACTCAACGACCATTTTGTAAAAGTGGTAGCCTGGTATGATAACGAATGGGGATATTCCAACAAGTTAATTGACCTGGTAGAAGAACTGGCTAAGGTATAGCGGCAATTGCGTAAAGCAGGTATTCAAAAAGGGCTGAAGGCCCTTTTTTTATTAAAAATCTTATGATAGAAGGGCGCAAAAATCACTGTATCTTCGTTATACAATCAGATTGGGTAAAACGCCTATGGCTGATTTTTACACGTTGCTGGAAATTCCAAGGAATGCTGATTCCACCCAAATCCGCGCAGCCTATAAGCGGTTGGCATTTCATTACCACCCCGACCTGAATCCTGGCGATGCCCGGGCTGAAGAACTCTTTAAGCAGATAAATGAAGCCTACCATACCTTATCCGATCCGATAAAAAAATCCAGGTACGATGCCCGCCTTAATTCCTACCAGGGCTACTCCGACCATTCCGACTGGCAGTGGCGGGCATACCAGCAGCAACAGTACCAACGCTGGAGGCAAGCCCATGAAAGCCGGTACACGTTTGATAAGGAGTATTTTAAAATTCAGGGACTGGCCTTTCTCACTTTTTTAATCATCGCGGGCTTCTGCTACGGCCTCATTCATACCGTTAATTATGTTTATGAACTTAAGCAGCAGGAGAATACACGCCAAAACCTCCAACTGGTTAGCCAGGTTAATAATTTGTTTACTTCCGGTAATGTTGATGAGGCGTTTACCATGATCAGTAACCTCATCAGGCGCGATCCGCTGGAATACCGCTTTGTAATTGCGTACGATAGCCTGTTGGCGGAACTGCGCAAAAAGGCCGACCGCGAATTTAATGAAAGCAACCTCGGATCATCATTGTATCATCTCCAGGTTATCAAAAAGTACGAACACCCAACACGTTTTGAAACCCTGCGAAAAATTGCAGTTTGCCAGTATAACCTGGAAAAGTACGACAGTGCATTGCTCACGTTAAAAGAACTCCACACCGTGCAGCCGTGGAATTTCGAACTGGTGTACCAGATAGGCCTCATCAACCTGGTTAACATGCAAAATGCAAGCGAGGCGCTGGAATACTTTACTCTTGGAAAAAAGATGTTTAAAGAAAGCCTTTCAAGGAAATACGGCCAGGCATTTGAAATTGTAATGAACCCGGCCGATGCTCCCGATATGTATTACGATTTGTTCGAAGCCCGCGCCAAGGCAAACCTTATGCTTGCCGAGTATGAGGAAGCCATTACCGATTGCAACTGGGCTGTTTTTCTGCGGCCTCAGAAAGCGGAAGGATACAAACTCAGGGCGCTCTCGAAAGCCGGGGCCAGTCAGTTTCGCACCCTCTGCTCCGATTTGCAACTAGCCAGGCAATATGGAGCCACCGGCATAGCCGAACTGCAACAGCAGTATTGCCGCTAACATAATTTTTCCGAAATTCGGTGTGCCCAATAACGCCTATGC
>JAGUUF010000377.1 GCA_020063545.1 Cytophagales bacterium | reverse complement strand
CATACCGGAACTGGGGCTCGAAACTGAGGCGTTTGTTGCCGATACGCATATCCAGAAAAGCGGCCGGGTCGCCCAGCGTAAAAGCGGGTATGATGGAAAAGCCGTTGTTGGTTACGCTTAGGTCAGCGTGAAAAAAGAAAGTGCTGTCGTGTTGTGCATAACCATTGCTTACGCTAAACAGGCAGGCCAGCATGAGGGGTAGGGTAACTTTCATAGCCGTGATAGGATAATGCAATAATTCTCTTTTAGTTAAAAATAGTACAAATATCCCTGCGTGTTTGAAACGGTTCACGTTGTTAAATGCCGGAAAAAAATTTGTGGCGCGATTTCAGGCAATCAGTCCAGGTTAATGCTTAATCACATGCGTATCGCGCACACTGCTAAAGGTGAGCGCCAGCATTTTCCAGTTCTTCCCCTCTTTCTGGTAGACTTCTGTTACCGTAAATTCAACCTTTGCGTCATTTCCCCGAACTACAGATTCAAGGGTAATCCGGTTCCAGACTACTGCCGTCTTTCCTACAAGCTCTACTGCTGTATCATAAATGGTAGCCTTTTTATACCAGATGCTCCCGGTCTTGATAATCTCAAGCTCTTCATCCTTTTTCCACGTTCCGCTCATGTGCACAAATTTTGATTTGTTGTGAAAGAGTACAGCAAGTTTTTCTACATCCTTGTCGGCCATCCACTGCCATTTGTCTTTAGAAAGATTGACGAGTTTCTGTTCTTCTTTCGTGTAGCTTGTGGTTGCCGCTGATTGAGCGTAAGACGAGACCGCGGTTAGTATCAATATGTAGAATCCAATCATCGATTTTTTCATAATGTAGGTGGTTTACTTTAGTTATTACTTACTTGAACCTTACCCGCAAAGGTGTCGCTAATAACAAGGAAAGTACCTATACAGATTACTGAATTGCTTACCAAATTCACTGATTTTATGAATTTGGTGTGAAAACCTGCTACAACCCGTTAATTTTGGAGTACAACCATCGGAGTATGGAGGAGATTTTGAATTTTGACACGATAAGTCAGTACAACACCTTTAACAACAATCCTACGCTGCACCCGCTGGTGAGTGTGGTTGACTTATCGAAAGCTGATCCGCGCCAGATGAGGAGGATGTGTTATGAATTTTACCTGGTTTTTTTAAAAAAAGTTAAATGCGGGGATTTGCGCTATGGATGCAGCAAGTATGATTACGATGAAGGCACGCTTATTTTTTTAGCTCCCGGGCAGGTCATCGGATCGAATACGGATGAGTATTATCAGCCGCAAGGATTAGCATTGGTGTTTCACCCGGATTTTATCCGGGGCACATCGCTGGCGCGTAACATCCATGAGTATACGTTCTTCTCGTATGCAGTAAATGAAGCGCTTCATTTGTCAGAAAAGGAAAGGCAAATTATTCTGGATTGTATTTCGAAAATTTCCTATGAATTGGAGCGGGGCGTGGATAAGCACAGTAAAAAACTGATCATCACCAACATTGAGTTGTTTTTAAACTACTGCCTGCGGTTTTATGATCGCCAGTTTATTACGCGCCAAAATGCGGTGAAAGGAACACTTGAACGGTTTGAAATGTTGCTTAACAATTTCTTTACGACAGGTAAGTCGCAGGAGGTAGGCCCGCCTTCTGTGGCATATTGTGCAAGGGTACTAAATTTGTCTGCCAATTATTTTGGTGATTTGATTAAAAAAGAAACCGGTAAAACCGCCCACGAATACATCCAGCTGAAGTTGATTGACGTAGCCAAGGAGAAAATCTTTGATACCCGTAAATCAGTAAGTGAAATTGCCTATGAATTGGGATTCAAATACCCGCAGCACTTTACGAGGGTGTTTAAACAATACGTGGGGGTTACTCCAATTGCGTACCGGAATGCGATGAATTAACTTGTGGGTGTTGCAAATCCTGGGGTTGAGAAGGAATCCATCACTATTGTATTGCGCTTAACCTCACACTTGAACATTAAATTTCGAATCTTTATACTTGCATCGCTTGGTTCCCGACTGATAAGCAAATCAGAAGGGATTAAAAGGGAATCCCGTGAAAACCGGGGGCTGTTCCCGCAACTGTAAGCATCGTTAGTACTTGCTTTAATTCGTTAAGCCACTGTTCGGTTCCGGTACGTACCGGTTCAGGATGGGAAGGCAAAGGCAAGTGATGCAAGCCAGGAGACCTGCCAACGCAATTATTATTTCAGTGCTTCGGGTAAAAGCTACTGTGATTCATGTGCTGGGCGGTGCTCCAATTGCCGCCTTTCCACACGTTTCATTTTCAGCCTTTACTCTTTTTTCAACCCTTAACCCTTTTTCAATTATGAAAAAAGAGATGAACGTCTGGGCAATGACTGTGATTGCCTGTTGGTTCTGGGCCCCAACACCAACAATCGCCCAGCAAGATTCCACCACAACCCTTCGCGAAGTGGTGGTAACGGCAACCAAGTTTTCAAAACCGGTTAGCGAAACCGGCAAGGTGGTTGCCATTATTGACGAAGAACAGATTGAACGCAGCCGTGGGAAAGACCTGGCCCAACTCCTGAACGAGCAGGCGGGCCTGGTGGTGAATGGCGCTACCAGTAACCCGGGTAAAGACAAATCGGTTTTTTTGCGTGGGGCGTCCGGCAAACACACGTTAATTCTTATTGATGGCGTACCGGTTAATGATCCATCAGGAATTGACGGAGCATTTGATATCCGCCTGATTTCGCTCGACCAGGTTGAACGCATCGAAATCCTGAAAGGCAGCCAGTCGGTATTATACGGCACCGATGCCATGGCGGGCGTTATCAACATTATCACCAAAAAGAGAGGAAGTAAACCGGCAACGGTATCGGGCCTTGCCGGCTACGGGAGTTTCAATACCCTGCGCCTGAATGCCGCGGTAAACGGCAGTACCCAAAAACTGGAATACCAGGTTGATTATTCGCGGCTTTCGTCCGATGGGTTGAGCGAAGCGAAGGATACTACCGGTACGTTCGATAAGGATGGCATGGCCCAACAGGCCTTGCAGGCTTCGTTTGGTGTTAACCTGAATCGGCAACTGAAAATCAGGCCATACCTGCGGTACACAGAATTTGACGGTGGTTATGATATGGGCGCGTTCACCGATGACCCGGATGCCAACTATACGGCCACAAGTATTTCGCCCGGCCTGCAGGCCGATTGGCAAATGGAGCATACCCGTGTCAGCGCTATGTACACGTACAATCGTACACAACGCGATTATACCGATATGTTTGGCAGCTACGCGTATGATGGGCGCTTTCACCATGCCGAGGTGTTTCTGGTGGATAACCCAACGGACTGGTTCCAGTTGTTAACCGGTGTTACCTGGCAGCAGTTTGCGATGCAAACCCAGGGCGGAGAAACACCTTCCTTTACTATATTCAATCCTTATGTTTCATTGTTTGTCCGGAACAGGGGAGGCTTTTCGGCAGAAGCAGGCGGAAGGCTGGTTAATCATTCGCAGTTTGGTTATGCTGCTGTGTACAGCATCAATCCTTCGTACCTGGTTAACAACAAATTGAAGTTTTTTGCTAACCTTTCTTCAGCCTTTAAAACACCGGTGCTCAACCAGCTTTATGGCCCGTTTGGTGCAAACCCCGATTTAAAACCCGAGAAAGCAAAGACCGTTGAAGCCGGTATTCACTATTTGCCAGGTGCTGATTTTCCCGAACTCCGGGCAACGTGGTTTTCCCGAACCATCCGGGATGCTATTGTTTACACCACCGCATACGAAAACCGCGATGAGCTGAATGATCGGGGCGTAGAACTGGAGGCCTTTTACCGAACCGGCCGAATTACTGTTCAGGCACAATACCAATACGTTACCGGTAAAGAGATTACGCCAGTTGAAACCCGCAATAATCCGCTATACCGAAGGCCGCGCCACATGGGCGGTGCCGGAGTGGTGTACCAGGTAACCGGTAACTGGCTGGTAAGTGTGCATGCAAAGTCGTTCGGTAAACGCAACGATATTTATTTTGATTTCAACACGTTTACCTCGAAGGAAGTGGTGTTGGATCCATATACGCTTGTGGATGTGTACAGCGAATACCGGCTGATGCAAAGCCGGGTTAAGGTGTTTGTGGATGTTCGGAATGTATTGAACCAGGTATACGCGGAGGTATATGGATACAGCACGCAGCAGCTAAACGTAACCATGGGAGTGAGTGTGCGCTATTAATGCGCACACTGCTTTTATCTTTATTACAATGTAATCCGCTGCTCCAGAAATGTTTCATTGTCTTTTCCGCGGATGGTCACATTCAACTCGGTCCTTCCGGAGCGCTGAGTGATTTCCAGTAAGGCGAAATTTTTCTTCATAATAAGTTCGCCAACGCGGTAGCGGTTGCGTTCGTTTCCGGCCTCGCTCCATGTATGGGTTAGCCCGCTGGAGGTAATGTCATAGAGCGGGTAGGGTAAGCCCGGAATCTCCATTTTTGAAATTTCAGCAATGTGGCGGTCGCCACTGATGATGAGTACTTTTTTAGAGGGGTATTTTTTGAGCAAATCAATAAGCCGTTGGCGGGCTTTGGGGAAGTTACTCCACTTTTCAAAATCGTGTTCGCTGGAAATTACCTGAATGCTGGAGTTAATAATGATGAGTTGGGCTGTGCTGGTTTTTAGTTCCTGTTCCAGCCATGTCCATTGTGCCTCCCCCAGGATGTCGCCCGTTTCATTTTGCAGGAAACGGTAGCGCCTGCGGTTTGCTGCCGAGTCGAAGTAGTATTCTTTATAAATCGTATCACGGAACCATCGGGTATCCAGGTTGATTAGTTGGATCTTCAGGTTGCTTTTACTGATAATACGGGAATTGTAAACGCCTTCGTGCTTGCGGATGGCGTTATCAGTTGAAAAGCCAAGGAACTCGAGCATAAGCGCCTTGCTTTCCTGTTTTTTTGTGTAAAACCTGCCGCCATCGTTTATGCCAAAGTCATGGTCGTCCCAGGTGCCGGTTACCGGGCAGGTTGCGAGAAGTTTTTGGTAGCCGGGGTGGTTCTTTTGCTGGTTGTATTTCGCTTTCATCACCTGCATATCGTGTGTATCGGCATAGATGTTGTCACCGCCCCACACCCACAGGTCGGGTGTAAGGATAACCACCTCGTTCCACAGCTGTTCGGGCGAGTTTTGATGGCTGCAGGAACCAAAGGCAATTTTAAGGATGGGTTGGGCAAAAAGCAGTTGAGCCTGAAATGCAAAAAAAATAATCAGCCGTGTTCGCATAATTAGCTAAGTTTGATAACAAGGTAAGGTAATTGATGTTGAATTCAGATTGAATTTATATTTCCGTATCGTTAATTTTCAATCATTAAACCATATGCCATGAAACATTTCTTGACTTGGATTGCCCTTTCGGTATCGGTACTAACCTATGCGCAGGAGTTTAAAGCCGATTCGGTTTACATGCGCCAGCATTATGATAAGGCAGAGTATCTCATCCCGATGCGGGATGGGATTAAACTGTTCACCGTGGTTTATACACCGAAGGACCAGTCGAAAAAATACCCCATCCTGCTTAACCGAACGTGTTACAATGCATCTGGTTATGCCGATTTCAAAACCTACGGGCATCCCTCGAACTACCTGGTGCGCGATAAATACATTTTGGCTTTTCAGGATGTTCGGGGCCGCTACATGAGCGAGGGCACGTTCGATAACATGCGGCCGAACATACCGGGCAACAACCCGAAGGATAAGAAAGCCATTGATGAAAGTTCTGACACCTGGGATACCATTGACTGGATGATTAAGAACATTAAAAACAATAATGGCCGTGTGGGGATGTTTGGCATTTCGTACCCGGGATTTTACACGGCTGCCGCAATTCCCGATGCCCACCCGGCATTAAAGGCCTCTTCACCACAGGCTCCCATCAGTGATTTCTTCTTTGACGACTTTCACCACATGGGCGCTTACCTGCAGAGTTACACCGCTGCATTTGCCGTTTTCGGATACCAGAAAGACAAGCAAACCAAGGAAGACTGGTTCGAGGATAAAATCATGCGCTTCTATGCGCAGGCCCCCAGAGACGGTTACGATTTTCATTTGCGCCAGGGCCCGCTTAAGAATATTACCGCGAAGTATCACCACGATAATTTTTTCTGGCAACAGATTATTGATCATCCAAACTACGATGAGTTTTGGCAAGCGCGCAACCTGCTGCCCCATTTAAAAAATGCCAGGCACGCTGTTATGACCGTAGGCGGCTGGTTTGATGCCGAAGACCTGTATGGCCCGCTTAACATTTATAAATCAATCGAAGCCGGCAGTCCGGCTGCAAAAAACACCATTGTAATGGGCCCATGGGGCCATGGTGACTGGGCGCGCGAGCAAGGCAAATCAACCCATAACCATATTTATTTTGGCGACAGCATTTCAACATTTTACCAGCGCGAAATCGAGCGTAAGTTTTTTGCTTACTACCTGAAAGATGAAGGCCAGCCTGATTTACCCGAAGCGCTTATGTTCGATACCGGCAAAAAAGAATGGCGCAGGTTCGACTACTGGCCACCGCGCGAGTACAACCCCCTTAAACTTTATTTCGGGGAGAATGGTAAACTTTATGTGAACAACCCCACACCAAAAGAAGCGGTGTTTGAATACATCAGCGACCCGGCAAAGCCCGTGCCCTACACTTCGCAAACCGAAGGACTTACCTTTACCCCCAGACGGTTTATGAGCGATGACCAGCGGCAGGCCTCGCGCAGGCCTGATGTGATCACATTCGAAACCGATGTGCTTACCGATGATGTGGTACTGGCCGGTGAAATAATGGCGCGCCTCAAAGTTTCGATGACGGGCACCGATGCCGACTTTGTTGTGAAGCTGATTGATGTGTACCCGGATGACCACCCCAATTATGATCACAACCCGAAAAATATTGTTATGGGTGGCTACCAGCAGTTGGTGCGCAGCGAAGTTTTCCGCGGGCGCTTCCGGAACAGTTTTGAAAAACCCGAACCGTTTAAACCAAATGAAATTACCGATGTTGAATTTCCGTTGCAGGATGTACTGCATACCTTTAAAAAAGGTCACCGGATCATGATCCAGATTCACAGCACCTGGTTTCCCTATATTGACCGCAACCCGCAGAAATATATAGACAACATCTATAAAGCAAACGAAGACGACTTTATTAAATCAACCATAAGGGTTTACGGCTCATCGGTTGTTGAGGTTGGAGGAAACGAAAAACTTAAAGCAAGGCTTGAATTTAAAAAGTAACGTTTGGTGTGGTTGATATGCCGCTTTGATTTTGTTTACTTCGCCTCATGAAAGCAGGTTCAATGAAAAAAGTTTTAGTGTTTGTATCGTTTGCCCTTTTGTGCGGAAAGGTAAATGGCCAGTATAAGAATATCCTGTTGGACAGCGCCCGAACAAAAGGCCGGTTTCCGGCCGAACCTTCAGTAGCCGTTAGTTATAAAACCCCGGAAACCATTGTGGTAGGGTCGGCCCCCAACAATGTGTACTACACCAACAACCGCGGATTATCGTGGATGAAATCCAGGATGCGTTCGCCCTATGGCGTATTTGGCAACCCCATGCTTCTCTCAGACTTCAAAGGCACGTTTTATTATCTTCACCTTTCCGATCCGGACGGTAAGAATTGGGATAGCGAGATTTTTCTCGACCGCATTGTTGCACAGAAATCAACCGATGGCGGTGCAACGTGGGATGCAGGTGCCTCTATCGGGCTGAATCCTCCGAAAGACCAACGTAAACCATGGGCTGTTTCCGACCGTAAGGGGAACATGTATGTGGCGTGGACGGAGTTTGATGCGTATGGCAGCGATGCTCCCGAATGCCAAAGCAGGATTATGTTCAGCCAATCCGCTAACGGAACCAAGTTCTCAAAACCCAAAATCATTTCCCAACAATCTGGCGATTGCCGGGATGATGATAATACGGCTATGGGTGCCATGCCAGCGGCAACAATTGACGGCAGGATTTTTATTGTGTATGCCAACCAGGGAAAAATTTACATGGATCGTTCCTTTGATGGCGGCACCACCTGGCTTACCAACGATATTTTGTTAACCAATCAGCCGGGAGGCTGGTCAATGAATATTCCCGGCATTGACCGCTCAAACGGGTTGCCGCTTCTGGTGTGCGATCAAAGCAAAGGCACGTATAGCGGAGCATTGTATCTGGTTTGGACCGATGATGGCGAAGGCGATGCAGACATCTGGTTTATGCGATCGTTTAATATGGGCGATAACTGGACAACCCCCATTACCATACATAACGATAACAGCGGCCGCCACCAGTTTATGCCGGCTATGACCGTTGATCCGTCAACCGGGTTTATCTATATCGTTTTTTACGACAGGCGAAACTACGATGACAACCGCACCGATGTGTACCTGGCCTGGTCAACCGACAATGGAACGAGTTTTAAAAACACCAAAATCAGTGAAACACCCTTTGTGCCTGCCCCTGATGCTTTTTTTGGCAGTTATATCGGTATATCGGCATTTAATGAAATTATCGTTCCGGTTTGGACCCGCATGGACAATGGCAGAACAAGCATCTGGACAAGCATCCTCATCCACAGGCAACTGGAAGGTCAGAAGTAGTTTCACTATTTTTGATTTTTGAATCAACCCTGTTGTCCGCTATCACATCCCTTCTTAAGCCACCTGTCCTTGAGGCAAAGGAACGGAAACACTTTGTTTACATTACCAATATTCTTTCGGCTGTGTTTGCCGTGTTAAAAGCAGCGCATCAAAACGGGCTTCAGCGTGTGGGAACAGTAGGCTTTACCGATCCTATACGCAGGGAATACTATGAGCGTATGCGGGCCATTTCGGCTGAGTTGGGCATTGAACTCCGCGTATTCGACTCCATAGAGGCAGCCGTGGCCTGGATGAAACGATTTGTAGCCTGATCTTTTACTATTACGGAGTTTTGAAACCTTTGTGGTATTTTTGTGCCCGCCCACCCGAACAATTAGGTTTTTGGGTGGTTCATCAGGTGAAAAAACTTTAAAAAACATGGTTGAAACGTTGAAATACAAAGTAAAAGACATTTCACTGGCCGAGTGGGGCCGCAAAGAAATTAAACTGGCCGAGGCCGAAATGCCAGGCCTCATGGCCATACGCGAAGAATATGGCCCGAAAAAACCGCTGAAAGGAGCCCGAATTGCCGGGTGCCTGCACATGACCATCCAAACGGCTGTGCTGATAGAAACATTGATTGAACTGGGTGCCGAAGTAAGCTGGTCAAGCTGCAATATCTTTTCAACCCAGGACCATGCCGCGGCCGCCATTGCCGCTGCCGGGATTCCCGTGTTTGCCTGGAAGGGTATGAACGAACAGGAGTTCGACTGGTGCATTGAGCAAACCCTTTTCGCATTCAAAGATGGCAAGCCTCTCAACATGATTCTGGATGATGGCGGTGACCTGACCAACATGGTGCTTGACCGCTTCCCTGAACTGGTGCAGGGCATTAAGGGAATCTCCGAAGAGACCACAACTGGTGTGCACCGCCTGATAGAACGCGAGAAGAATGGTAAGCTGCCTTTACCTGCCATTAACATTAACGACTCGGTAACCAAATCGAAGTTCGACAATAAATACGGCTGCAAAGAGTCGCTGGTGGATGCCATTCGCAGGGCAACCGATATTATGATGGCCGGCAAGGTTGCCGTGGTGGCAGGCTATGGCGATGTGGGCAAAGGTTCGGCTGCCTCGCTGCGCGGTGCCGGTGCACGGGTAATCGTTACCGAAATTGACCCCATATGTGCGCTGCAGGCCGCTATGGATGGATTTGCAGTTAAAAAGTTAGATGATGTTGTAGGCGAAGTAGATATTGTGGTTACGGCCACCGGCAACTGCGATATTGTGGTTGACCGCCACTTTATGAAAATGAAGGACAAGGCTATTGTATGCAACATCGGGCACTTTGATAACGAGATTGATGTAGCCTGGCTTCGCAAGAACGGGCAGTGGGACACCATTAAACCCCAGGTTGATATCATTACCCTGAAAAACGGCAACCAGGTAATACTGCTTGCCGAAGGGCGGCTGGTTAACCTGGGTTGCGCCACGGGGCATCCTTCGTTTGTCATGTCAAATTCATTTACCAACCAAACGCTTGCTCAGATTGAGCTCTGGAGTAACTCGAGCAAATACGAAAATAAAGTATACACCCTGCCCAAGCATCTGGATGAAAAAGTGGCCCGGTTACACCTGGCTAAAATCGGGGTTGAGCTTGAAGAGCTTAACGACAAGCAGGCCAGGTACATCGGGGTTGAAAGGCAGGGGCCTTATAAACCAGATTATTACCGGTATTAATTTTAATTTTTATTACACGAATGACGAACCCCGCGAAATGCGGGGTTTTTCTTTGCAGCGCTGCCTATATTTGCATCATGAAATCCTTCTTTGGCAGACTATTGGTTATTGCAGTTTCAGTTACCGCGTTGTCGATGAAACCCCAATTGGAAGATGAAGTGGAGTTGGTGTGTATGCGCAAGCAGCATTCGACAAAAACCTGCCATTACAACTTTATGATTAACGGCATTCCGTATCGCTATATTGATCACGGCTGTAAAGAAACCAGGGAGGCCCTGGTAAAGAAGGCCAAAGAAGGTAAACTGGCTCTTGCCAGGGAATGGAAAGTGGACTGTCTTCAGCAAAAGGAAGGTCAGTAATACGCTACAACAGGTTCAGTTCCCGCCTGCGTTCAAACCAGGGTTTAAGCACAGCCCGGTCTAACACAATAAAGGCCAAAGCAATATTTACCAGGATAATCAGGTTGACAATTAATTTTCCGTTAACCGCAATGGAAGGAAGGTTCTCATCCAGGTATTTATTCGGAACAACCAGTTGATTAAGGTCAAGAGTAGTAGTGGTATCGAAAACACCGCTTGCCAGCAGCACGGCAGCAATACCAACGGCTACCAGTACACCCGTAAGCAGCAATATGCCGTTTAGGGGCGAGTAACCAGATGTTGCCGGGTACTGCAAGCGCTCCATTACCCGCTGGGTAAAGTTTTTGGAGGGCTCATCTGCCCGTGATGTTAACAGGTAATCATGAATGGAACGAAGTGCATCCAAACGCAGCGCAACCTGCTGGTCGGCTTTCAGCAGTTGCTCAATTGTGTTTCTCTCCTGCGGGTTCAAGGTTCCGTCAAGGTAATTCAGCAAGTGCTCGTCTGATATGTTTAATTGCTTAGCCATGGCAATCGGGTTATAACGTTAATGCTTCCGTATTTAATATCCTGGTCAGTTCATCGGCCAACCGCTGTCGTGCGCGGTGAATCCGCACCTTAACGGTGTTTGCCTGCATACCGGTTATTTCGGCAATCTCCTCAAGCGAATGCTCCTGCAGGTAAAACAACGTAAGGGTAAACCGGTCGGCTTCGTTAAGTGTGCTCATCGCTGCATGGATAAATTTTTTTTTATCGTTTTTTTCAAGGTTACTTTCCGCAACAGGGTTTAAGCCTACCTCGGTCTTCTCAATGTCCTGGTATGTACCTTTTCGTTTGCGTTTATAACTCACAGCCGTATTGAAAACAATCCGGTAAAGCCAGGTCGAAAATTTCGATTCTCGGTTAAAGTTTTTCAGGTGGTGATAGGCCTTCACAAACGCATCCTGGGCTGCTTCTTCGGCCTCCGGCCGGTTACTCAACACTTTCAGCGCAAGGGTGAACGCATAGTTTTTGTACCGGTTAACCAAATCTGCATAAGCAGACGGGTTACCCGCCAATACCTTATCGATAATCGCGAACTCCTGTTCGGGTGTCATGACTGGCCATTTGACGCCAGAAGATTCGGGGAAGTTACGGGTAATACTGGGATAATTGATGCTCCTTACTGTAACCGGTTTACTTCCGGCAGCGTCAAAGCGGCAAAAGCTGTTAATTTATTATTAAAACTATGGAAGATTTTATTCCCATTTTCGGCATGATGATACCGTTAGTAGGTATAGTCGGTGCCTTTATTATGATTGTTTACCTGCGCAGGTTCGAGAATGCCGAGCGGATGGCCATGATTGAGAAAGGAGTGGACCCCTCGCTGTTCACCAAAAAAGCACGGCAAAGCAGTTCGGGCACACTTCGTGCTTCCCTGTTGTTTATCGGGGCTGGTACAGGTTTGCTGGTTGCCTATTTTCTTGACAGGGCTTTTGATATGGAAGAAGTAGCCTATTTCTCCATGCTCTTCATCTTTGGCGGATTGGGCCTTGGCGCTGCCTATTTGTTGGAAGAAAAGAAGATCAGGGCTGAGCGGGATCTAAACCCGTAATTTTTCCTTTTCTCCGAAAGCCGGGTTACAAGCTTCAAGTTTGAAACATGTAACCCGAAGCTTGCAACTAATGAGTAGCTACCAATACCACTCCATAACCGTAATGGAGATTAGCCAGATGATGATGACGCTGATTATGTTTAGCAAAGCACCGGCCTTTACCATATCCTGAATGCGGATGTGACCGCTTGAGAACACAATGGCATTGGGAGGCGTGGCAATGGGCGACATGAGTGCAATGCTTGCTCCCAGGGTTACCGGCAGACCGAGCAGGATTGGATTTACCTGCATTACCTGCGCAATGCCGAATACCACCGGCACAAATACATTTACCAGTGCCACGTTACTCATCACTTCCGACAGCGTAACGGAGATGATGATCAGGCTTAGCGTAAGCCATATGCTGTACTGACTTTGCCCGGCAACCCAGGTGCCCACGGCCTGGATTATGCCGGAAATGCTTAACCCTTCGGCAAGGCATAACCCCCCGCCAAAAAGAAAGAGAATTCCCCAGGCCATCTTTTCGGTATCTGCCCAGTGAAGGATAAATTCACCTTTTCTGAAATTAACCGGAACGATAAACATGAGCACACCCCCGCAGATAGCGATGGTGGTATCGTTCAGGAAATCCCAGGCCAGCAGCGAGTTGATAAGTTGCTGGAACATCCACAGGAATGCCGTTATGGAGAAAACAAGCAGCACCAGTTTTTCGCTTTTTTTCATGGGCCCCAGTACCGTTAAGCGGGCGTTCAATAACTGGTCGGAGCCTTCAATTTTTTTAAGCCTGTTGGGAAACAAAATGCGCGTTACCACCACGTAATTGGCAAGCACCAGCAAGGCCGCCACGGGAAAGCCAACGATAAACCATTCGGCAAATGAAATTTTGATCTGGAACATATCGTTCAGGATGCCGGCAAACACCACGTTTGGCGGAGTACCGATAATGGTTGCCATGCCACCCAGCGAAGCGGCATAGCCTACGGAGAGCATTAGCCCTAATGCAAAATTGCGTTCGCCAGCATGTTCAATTTGCCGCAGGTTGCCGGCATCCTGGATAATAAGGAGGACAACAGAAGTTGCAATCGGCAGCATCATCATGGCAGTGGCCGTATTGCTTATCCACATGCTTAGGAAGGCCGTGGCCAGCATAAAGCCCAGGATAATGCCGTTACCGGATGTGCCGGTTAGCCGGATAAGGTTAAGCGCAATGCGTTCGTGCAGGCGGTGCTTCTCCAGGGCAAGGGCTATCATAAACCCTCCCATAAACAGGAAGATGATGGGATTGGCATAAGGTGCGGCTGCAGCGCCAATCTTCATTACACCCATCAGCGGAAAGCCAATCATCGGTAAGAATGCTGTTACCGGAATGGGTACGGCTTCGGTTACCCACCAGGTGAGCATCCAGGCAGCAAGGGCAAGCACGGCCGGAGCTTTCGGAGATATAAACTCTTCAGGAACTACCAGCAGGATAATGACAAACAGGAGGGGCCCCAGGAAGTAGCCGATACGGTTTGAAAGGTGCACAGGTTCAGGTTTAAAAATAAACCCCGGTTATTCCGGGGTTTGGCGGTTATTCGTTAGCCGCTGGTTTTGGGTTAGCGGGTTTCACTACAATTACGCGGCCGTCAAATTCTTTTTCATTAAGGCCTTCAATGGCGGCACGGGCCTCGTCATCGTTGGGCATTTCAACGAAGCCATAGCCTTTTGAGCGGCCGGTTTCGCGGTCTTTCACGATTTTTGCCGAAGTAACCTGCCCAAATTTTTCAAATTCCTTTTGCAGGTCTTCCGAGCGCGTTTTGAAATTAAGTTTAGCAACAAAAATGTTCATGGTACAAGAGGGAATTAAGTAAAACAACTTTCCGGCCGCATGTTAACATAACAGCCTTAACAAATATAGAATAAATATTTCTTTACTCCAGTGCCCTCATTCATCCAGTGCCCGTACGCCAGGCAGTACTTTTCCTTCGAAATATTCAAGCAGCGCACCGCCCCCGGTTGACACATAACTTACCGCATGGGCCAGGCCAAACTGGTTTACCGCGGCAGCCGAATCGCCTCCGCCAATCAAAGAAAATGCTCCGTTGCTGGTTGCCCGCACTACTGCTTCGGCTACAGCTTTTGTTCCTCCCGCAAATTTCTCCATTTCAAAAACACCCATCGGGCCGTTCCATAAGATGGTCTTTGATTGTTCGATAACTCTTGCAAATACCTGCGCGGCCTGCGGGCCGATATCAAGGCCCATCCAGCCTGCGGGTATGGCATTGTTATTGGCAATGTCGGTGTTGGCAGCGGCATCAAACTTATCGGCAATGATGGAGTCGATCGGGAGGTGAATTTCCACGCCTTTCGCTTTGGCCTGCTGAATAAGCGATTTGGCCAGATCGAGTTTATCCGACTCAACCAGTGAGTTGCCCACGCTGCCGCCAAGGGCTTTAAAAAACGTGTACGACATACCTCCTCCAATGACCAGGTGGTTTACCCTGTTAAGCAGTTGTTCAATCAGCAGTATTTTGTCGGATATTTTGGCTCCCCCCATAATGGCCGTAAACGGTCGTTCTGCATTTTCCATTACTTTTTTAGCATTGGTCAGTTCGGCCGCCATAACATACCCGGCACATTTTTCTTTGAAAAACTTTGCCACAATGGTGGTAGAGGCGTGGGCGCGGTGCGCGGTGCCAAAGGCATCGTTCACGTAAATGTCGCCATGCTTCGATAGTTTTTCAGCAAAGGCTTCATCGCCTTTTTCTTCCTGCTTGTAAAAGCGAAGGTTTTCCAGAAGAAGCACTTCGCCCGGCCGTAACGCTGCCGATGAGCGGTACGCGTCATCCCCAATACAATCGGCAGCAAATGTCACACGGGTACCCAGCAGGTTTTCGGTTGTTGCGATGGTGTGTTTAAGCGAATATTTTTCTTCAGGCCCTTCTTTGGGGCGCCCCAGGTGCGACATCAGCACGCAACTGCCGCCATCGCCCAGTATTTTTTTGATGGTGGGTATGGTTGCCCGGATTCGGCTGTCGTCCGTAACCCGAAATTGTTTATCAAGCGGCACATTGAAATCAACCCGGATTAATGCCCGCTTTCCTGAAAAATTTATCTCGTCTATGGTTTTCATTATCGTTTAGAAGCTACCTCAAAAATCGAATTAACCACAAAGTAACACAAAGAAGGCACAAAGCGCACCATGAAGAATATGTTATAAAATGATTCTCCGTGTTCTTTGTTCAACCTTAGTGGCCTTTTTGGTTTTGCATTTTATTTTTGAGATGGTTTATAGATGAGAATACGGGCCTGCCTGCAGGGGGTATGGCCATGCCCGGCCCTTAAAGTATAATTAAACTCATGAACCCGAACGAGCAACTCATCCGGCAATTTTACACCAGTTTTAAACACCTGGATGCTCAAGGCATGGGTGCGTGTTACCATGCCGACATTTGTTTTTCCGATCCTGCGTTTCCGGATTTAAAAGGAAAGGAAGCCGGTGCCATGTGGGCCATGCTGGTTGATGCATTGAAGAAAAATCCACAGGGCTGGAAACTTGAATTTGAAAAGGTAAACGCGAATGAGAACGAAGGTTCCTGCCGGTGGCAGGCGTATTATACCTTCTCCCTTACGGGAAGAAAAGTGCATAACATCATTGATGCGCACTTCAGATTTAAAAACGGAAAAATAATTGAGCACACCGACACGTTCGATTTTTACCGCTGGGCCCGGATGGCGTTTGGGTTTACCGGGTTGCTGCTCGGATGGACAGCGTTTTTCAAACGAAAAGTTCAGGCAACAACAACAAAGCGCCTGGCTTTATACCTGAGCCGCTCGGATTAACAAACGTACGTTTTACAAGAGAAGAGTTTTGCACCTGATCCCGTAACGAACAGTTGTATGTTTTAATGATAAGAATTTTAATTATGGAGTGATCACAAGATTTAATGCCTAATATTGAGTGGAGTTAGTTAATGATGAGTATGTATTCAGTTATCCGCTCAAGCGGCAGTTACATTCCTACCAGGCGGGTAAGCAATGATTATTTCAATGAGCACACTTTTTATGGAAGTGATGGTGCTCCGCTTCAAACTTCCAACGAAGAAATCATTCGTAAGTTCAGCGACATTACGGGCATACAGGAGCGCAGGTATGTTACCGATGATTTGGTTGCTTCCGATATCGGGGCGCTGGCGGCAACCGATGCGCTTCAGTCGGGTGAGGTGAGCGGGGAGTCGCT
>JAGUUF010000376.1 GCA_020063545.1 Cytophagales bacterium | reverse complement strand
GTATTGGCTATACACTACATCAAAGCGGCCGTGGGTGCCCCGCACGGCTTTGCCGCACGATTGTGAAAAGGCAAGGAACTCAAACGTGCCGGAAAGAATATGCTGCGCTTTATCATGGGCAGTAATGGTAAGCATACCCTGGTAAAATTCATCCGAAGTGAACAGGCATTCGGTGTTATGCTGCTGAAGGTGCACATAGGCTGCAGCGGGATCATCCAGCACATAAACCCCGGGCGAGAGCGATTTTGCCGGAATGATGAAGGCCAACCTGTCCTGGTAATCCAAACCGGAATTTAATGAAAAGCACACCGATTCATCAAAAACATGCAACCGTGCCTGCACCTGCTGTCCGGTCCAGGTCTGGTTGTTCAGCATACAGCCGAATGTATTTAAACCCCGTTCTGAAAACGCAGGTAATTCGATTAACTTTTCTTCCTCAACAGGACCCCCGTTAAAAAACACACCGGCCAGTAACGAACCCGTAAGCAACAATACCGGCCAGATAACTTTTAAAATCATGTTTAAAGTTAATGTTGCAGTATGATTGCAAATGAAGCAAACTGTTAAGGCATGCTTACCCTTTTATTACTATGGTAAAAATAAATTAACACTGTCCGGCCGCGTACCTCATAATTTTCTATACTCGCGTATGCAATCGGTCTGGTTCTGGAGAAACTGGTCAAAAGACTATCTTCTGTTTTGGTTTGTTTGTTCCGTGCTTTTTATTGGCAGCCTGGCATACCTGTGGTTCAGCTATTTTAATGATCCGGACAGTGTAATTCATTGGGAAAAACAACACGAACAAAAAACAGTAGAAACCATTTCACACACCTTCGAAGTGGGGAGTTTTGAATTTGCCATTCCCATAGAATCGTACCTTACGTATGAATTTTTCCGCGGCAGCAGTCTAACACCCAACACAACCGCTTCTTATCTTTTTCTGGCCGGTTTGATTTTCAGCGCCATCGTGTTAGTAAGCATAATTACCACAATAGCTTCGCGCTTTTGGTATTTCATTGGTATGGGCCTCTTTATTGTGTTTATCGTAAGCCTGCGCCTTGAGGTGCTCCAACTTTTCGGCTTCACCGGCCAGGCCATGCCGCTTTGCATTATGGCCTTATACCTGCTGGCAAGCTTTTATTTCAGTTTTATCAATACCACTGCACCTTTCCTGTGGCGGTTTCTGGTTTTCTTTATGTTAACTCTTGGTGTTGGCCTGCTTATCGGATTTTTTGCAGGAGTCTATTACCCGTTTTTGCATCTCGCAACCACCGGCTATATATCCGGTCTGATCCTCACGGTTGTGTTTTTACTTATGGTGGCTCACGAAATCCCCGCATCGTTTGTTTTTCTGGCTGGCCAGGGCACCGCAACCGGTAAAAGCCTCCGGCATTTTCTCATCATCAGCGTTGTGTACCTGGTTAACCTGTGGCTGGCGTATTTTCATGAAGCCGGCATTATCGACTGGAATTTTCTTTATATCAACCTTTACCTGTTACTGAGTCTATCGGCCATTATCGGGATATGGGGTTTTAAAAACCGTGAAGTGCTGTACGAGCACATTGTTCCGTTTTATCCGTTTGGCGGATTCTTTTTTATGGTTATGGCAGGCACTGCATTGCTGACTACCGCTTCGCTGCTGGCCAACCATAATGATGCTGCCTTAAAAATCGTCCGCGACATTACCATTTTCAGCCATATTGGCTACGGCATCATTTTCATGCTCTATGTCATCTCGAATTTCATTGTGATGCTTGCGCAAAACTATCCGGTGCATAAAGTACTCTACCAGCCTAACCGCATGCCGTACTTCACCTTCAGGCTGGCCGGTTTTATAGCCACGCTGGCATTTGTTTTTTATATGAACTGGAAAGAATACTTGTACCATGGCCTTTCGGGATTTTACAACACCATGGGCGACTTGTACAGTAAACTTGATCAGCCGGCCTTTGCAGAAGCATACTACCTGAAAAGCAAATCGTATGGTTTTCAGAACAACCGGGCCAATTACATCCTGGCCGAGCTTGAAACGAGAAGGAATAATTTTGATAAAGCCCGTAATCATTATGAACTGGCCAACGGAAAGCGGCCTACCGGATACTCGCTCATCAACCACGGCAACCTGTACCTGGCTGCCGGAAGTCCCTTTACTGCTATTTCCGTTTACCGGGATGCCCTGCGAAAAGACAATTCCCCTTACATCCAAAACAACCTGGGATTTGCTTACGCCAAAGTGCATAAACTCGATTCGGCCCTGGCCCTGTTTGAACTTGCCCGGAAAAGCAACGCAACAAAACAAACAGCCGAAACAAATTTTCTTGCGCTGATTG
>JAGUUF010000239.1 GCA_020063545.1 Cytophagales bacterium | reverse complement strand
GATCAGGGTGCCAAACCCATCATTGAGGCACATCAGGATAAAGCAAGTTTCATTTCCTTTCCGAACGGTGAACAGGATATCGATACGATAAAAGATTGGGAAGCGCTGCAGAACATTGTTTCGTAACAAACCGTGGTCAAAGGGAATATTATCTTCTTCCCTTCTTGAATTCATACAGCAACTTCTTCAACTACTACTGGTACTCCGGCTTTCTGCATCGCGGCAAAGCCGCCATACACGTTAACCGGATGTTTAAATCCTTCGCGTTTCATCAGCGAGCAGGCAATCATGGAGCGGTAACCACCGGCACAGTGCACATAGTAGGTCTTGTTTTTATCTAGTCCCTTCAGGTTTGCGGGCATATCGGCCAGCGGAATAAACTGCGCATCCCTGGCATGACACACATTCCATTCACCGGGTTTTCGGGTATCCAGTATTTCAATGCCCGGTTGCATCGCCTCAGGCCAAACCGATTCTACCCCTTCTTTCTTATCATCCCACGAATCAATTCCTCCCGCCAGATAACCAATTACCTTCTCGTACCCGACACGTGCCAATCGTAAAATTGATTCTTCTTCTTTGCCGACCTCCGTTACCAATACCAGCGGCTGACGAATGTCTATCAGGGTTCCTACCCAAACAGCATATTGTCCGTTCAGTCCGATGTTTATGGATCCGGGAACATAGCCCTTCTCAAAATCATCGGGCTTGCGGGTATCCAGCACCAGGGCGCCAGCCGCAATGGCCTGTTTAAATTCCTTAACAGGTAACGGTCGTTTATTTTTTTGAATCACGGTATCAATCGGGTTGTAGCCTTCCCTGTTGATTCGCGCATCTTCAAAGAAATAGTGTGGCGGGGGTAAAATGCCTTCGGTTACTTTCTCTATAAACTCTTCCCGGCTCATGGCTTTTAACGCATAGTTAAACCTCTTTTGCTCGCCTATGGTGCTGAACGTTTCTTTGCCGATGTTTTTACCGCAGGCCGAGCCGGGGCCATGCGCAGGATATACAATAACCGGGTCAGGGAGGGTTTTGATTTTTGTGTTCAGCGAATCGTACAGCATCCCGGCCAGTTCTTCGCGGCTCATCACACCGTCCAATAAATCGGGCCGGCCTACATCGCCAACAAACAGGGTGTCTCCGGTAAATACAGCATGTTCTTTACCGTGTTCATCCAGCAGCAGGTAGCAGGTTGATTCGGGTGTGTGCCCGGGTGTATGAAGTACCTTGAATGTCAATTTACCCAACGTAAAGGTTTCGCCATCTTTTGCATTATAAACCTTGTACCTGGTGTTGGCTCCCGGACCATAAATAATCGGGGCATTAACCCTGGCAGCCAGGTCAATATGGCCCGATACAAAATCGGCATGGAAATGCGTTTCGAAAACGTACTTGATTTTCGCGCCTCGCTTTTCGGCCAGTGCAATGTAGGGTTCTGTTTCGCGCAGCGGATCGATGATGGCCGCCTCGCCTTCCGATTCGATATAGTAAGCGGCCTCGGCCAGGCAATTGGTATAGAGTTGTTCAATGTACATGTCAATGCAATAAGTAATTGCAAAGGTAAAAAAAGTGCTTGAACCGGTGGCTGGCATACGCCATTGCGCCTCCACACGTATATTTGCGCGCCATGCAATTGGTTTTACTTTTACTAACATGCTGGTCATACATATGCCAGGCCCAACCGGATAACTTTCAGCTATTTGAAGAAGGCGGTAAGATCGGACTGAAAAACAACAATGGTGTTGTGCTGATACCGGCATCCTATGAAGCGCTGGGCTGGAGCGACAACAGTTTTTCGGTTGTTGCCAACGTTACCGGCTACAAACTCAACGGTAAGTGGGGAATTATCCATACCGTAAACAAGCAGGTTACCCCTCCGCAATATGATCGGCTGACCCCGGGAGACAGCAGGCATATCCTGGCATCCATTCAATCGCCTGCAACATTCCGCATCAAAACAGGTTGCCTTTCTGCAGAAGGAAAAATCATCATCCCGTTTGAGTATACCGGGATAAAACTTCATGGCCTGCGCGCAATTACTTATACCATTAATAAAGACAACCAACTGCGATACGGATTAATAGACCTGGAAAACAAAACCATATTGCCTGCCCTCTACGGGAATATTTACCCGCTGGGAAGCCTGCGGTATGCCGTACAAAATACCTCCGGAAAAACGGCCTTGTTTACGGAAAACGGAAAAGCTATTACCGGTTTTGTTATTGACAGCATTGCCCATTTGAAAAATGACCGGGCAGTATTTTATCAGAACGGCCTGCAGGGATTGATTGGCCGCGATGGATCTATTATTAAGGAGGCCGTTTATCGGGAAATAAAAGCCGAAAACAACGTGTGGTATGGAAGGCTTCCGGACGAATGGGTTGCACTAACCTCATCCAATACAATTATCAAAAAAACCGATTGCGATTCGGTTGTACAGCTAAGCTATTCGCGATATAAGCTGGTTACGGCACAGGGCACCCTCTTGCTGGACGACCAGTTAAATCCGGTAAACCATGCCTGCTACCAAGCCATCGGGCAGGTTTACAACAACCTGGTGGTTGTTACAGATAACGGAAGGAAAGGAATTATCCATACTGATGGAAAAATCGTTTTGCCAACTAATTACGAGCAAATCATCATCGGCAACACGCATCTGTTTATCAAGACGAATGGTGCCGGCAGCCGCGCATGGTCACTTTACGATTTTTCAGGCAACCGGATTTCGAAGAAATACTATCAACACATTGAAAAATTCCATGATAACCTTTTCCGTGTAACCGAAAACGGGTTCCAGGGAGCAATTACCCAAGGCGGTGAGGAACAAATTGCCTGCGTGTTCGACAGCCTGCTGGACAAGAGGGAAAACCTGGTGGTCGTAAAATTCAGGGGGCAGTACGGGATAATCTCCGATAAGGAAGAATGGGTGGTAACTCCGCAACAAAACCCAATCCGGTTAATCTCACGTGACCGTTTTCTCGAACAATCGGGTAACCTGGTAACACTAAAAGCACTGAACGGCAATGTGCTGTACTTCACCACCAACTCCATCAGCATCGAAAAGGAAACACTGGTTGAATACCTTTCGGCCGGTGGGAAGTGGATCATTAATATGAACGGGCAGATAGTTTCGCGGGAACTACCGCCTGCCGAACAAACGGAACTGGTGTGGCCGGCAACAGAAGGTTTGCGCATGATTAAACGCAACAGCCGCTATGGCTTTATTGATAACCAGGGTCGGCTGATGATACCCAACCGGTACGAAGAAGCCAGGCCATTTACTGAAGGCCTGGCCCCGATTAAAATCCGCGACAAGTGGGGATTCATTAACCATGACGATAAGATTGTGGTACAGCCGGTTTATGAAAGTGTAACCCCGTTTACGGGCGGCTACAGCAGGGTGAGACTAAAAGGAAAATACGGACTGATTAACACAACCGGTGAACTGCTGTTGCCGGCCCGGTATGATGACCTGAGTGTGCTGGAGAGCAGCAGAATTTTACTGAAAGCAGAAGGACTTTATGGACTGGCCAGCGCACAGGGCGATGTGTTGCTTTATCCCAAGTATGATTCGGTAGCCGATCTGAACAATGGTTTTATGATTGTTTCGCAGCACGGAAAATACGGATTGGCTGATTTGAATGGCCTCACCACTATTCCGCTTATTTACGATTTTCTTTTTTTTAACCCGGCTGCCGGTCACTATGTGGGGTTGTTAAAAAAATCCTGGGAGGAAATAAAGTAAAAAGGGGCCGGAGCCCCTTATGCTAATCTTTTTTAGGTGCATTACTCGATCCTTTCCCTGAATCTGAAATGGACTGCCGCATTCCGGTATCGGCCTGCACGTTTTGCATGCGGTAGTAATCCATTACACCAAGGTTGCCTTTAATAAACGCATCGGCAATGGCCTTCGGGATTTCGGCCTCGGCCTGGATTACGTTGGCCCGCGCTTCCTGCGCCTTGGCTTTCATTTCCTGTTCCAGGGCCACGGCCATGGCGCGCCTTTCTTCCGCTTTTGCCTCGGCTACTTTCAAATCGGCCGATGCCTGATCGATTTGCAGTTTTGCACCAATATTGGCGCCTACATCCACATCGGCAATATCAATGGATAGAATCTGGAAGGCAGTACCCGCATCCAGTCCGCGCGAGAGTACCACTTTTGAAATCTTATCCGGATTCTCAAGTACTTCTTTATGTGATTTGGCCGAACCGATGGCCGTAACAATGCCTTCGCCAACCCGTGCCAGGATGGTGTCTTCACCGGCACCACCCACCAGTTGCTGAATGGCAGCACGAACAGTTACCCGTGCAATGGCAATAAGTTGGATGCCATCGGCCGCAACAGCGGCAACCTTTGGTGTGGTTATCACTTTGGGATTAACCGAAATCTGTACCGCTTCAAACACATCGCGGCCGGCAAGATCAATAGCCGTAGCTTGTTTGAAATCAAGATGGATGTTGGCTTTCTCGGCCGAGATAAGCGCCCGGATTACATTGGGCACATTGCCTCCGGCAAGGTAGTGTGTTTCCAGTTCGGTGGAAGTTAGTTTAAGGCCGGCCTTGGTGGCGGTAATCAATGACTCGACAATTACCCGGGGCGGCACTTTCCGTATCCGCATGAAGACCAGCTCAAACAATCCCACACGCACCCCGCTGAACAGGGCGGTGATCCACAGGTTAATGGGAACAAAGTACAGGAAAATAAAAAACAGGATTATCCCTGCAAAGACAACAAACAAGAGTGCTACACCTTCTAATTCCATAGGTAATGTGTTTTAATATTAATTGATTGGTTCTACCAAAATATCGTTCGACTGTACCTGAACAACTTTCACTTTCGTGCCTGCTGCAAGATAGTCGCCATTGGTTTTTACTTCAAAAATTTTTCCATCGAATTCCGCACTGCCCATCGGGCGCAAGGCCGAAACAGCAACACCTTCGCTTCCGGTCTTTAATTGCCCGGTTATTCCTTCATTTACCTTGCTTTCGATGCTGGTTTTAATCGAAAACCGTTTCCAGGCACCTTTTCTGAAACTTAGGTACAGGGCAAGGGCAAACCCGATGGTGGAAGCTATAAGGGTATAATTACCGGTTTCACTTCCAAATTGCCCATAGCTGAACGCAATGCCTACAATTAAAAAGACAAGGCCCAGAATGCCCACCACCGTAGTGCCGGGAATAAATACAACCTCTACAATAAGCAGGGTAAGGCCAACGGCAATAAGGGCAATGACTACAAGTACCATATTAGTTGCTGGTATTTTGTTTAGGTCTTGGACAAGTTGAATGCAGTCCATCGATGTGTTCAAATAATGACGCATCAATTGGGTTCCACATTGGGTCAAGAACAAAATCTATTCCTTCCCTTCTTGCCAATTTTGCAGCAGGAACAAAATCAGAATCACCGGAAACAAGAATAATTTTGTCAACAAACTGCTTTAAAGCCAAAGTAGAGATATCAACACCTATTTTGATATCAATTCCTTTTTGCTTCATTTCATATGTTATGCCCCCTTCTTTTAAGTCTTCTAGTTTAATTTTCCCTTTAATCAAATCCCTCGTATACTTTGGCTTGATTATCCACTTTCCAGAATCTTTAAGATAACCTAACCTGAGGGCAACCTTTCTCTTCTTTTTGAGTTCCTCAAAGAATGCCATTCTGAATTTCGATTGCTCTGTGGTACTGAAATTTAAGACTTTTTCATTTATCGGATTATGAACTCGTTTTGATAATGGTGTGCAATCGTAATAGAATATTCTGTATAAGTAATTTCCCTCCCCCACATGACGATGAGCCATTGTATAAAGATTTTTAGCTACTTCCTGTGGAGTATGCTTCTCTGCATTGCTATAAAGTTTGTAATAACGTTTAATAAAGAATCCTCCATCTATAAGAATAGCTACTTTTAAAGCATTCATAATCATAAAGTTAATCTATAAAAAAATAGCTCTTGGGTCAGCATTCCCACTATATGTGTAAGAAACAATTGGGAACACGGAAGCCAAGAGCGCTTTACCTTAGCAATAATACGAATTTTTATAATAAGTGGTTCCGGATCCTTGACTTTTTGATTATAACCTTGATGAAATCAATACGCCTGCGCAAATAAAACCCTTCGTGCTGAAGGCTTGCCGGAAAACACGCACGTACCTGCTTCATCCGGAACATCCAGTGGAATGCAGCGGATGGTGGCCTTGGTTTGTTCCTTAATGGCCGCCTCGGTTTCTTTGGTACCGTCCCAGTGGGCTGAAACAAAACCGCCCTTATCGTTAATCACTTTTTTAAACTCATCAAAGGAATTGACAGGCGTGGTCATCCGTTGCCGGAAGTCAGCTGCCCGCTTATACATATTCTTTTGAATTTCCTCCAGCAGCAACACCACGTTAACAGCAACCTGGTCAATGGGCATAACCTGCTTTTCTTTCGTATCCCTGCGCGCCACTTCAACGGTTCCGTTTTCCAGGTCACGCGGCCCCAGGGCAAGCCGCACAGGCACGCCTTTCAATTCCCATTCGGCAAACTTAAAGCCTGGCTTTTGTGTGTCGCGGTCATCAAACTTTACGGTAACTCCGTGTTTACGCAGATCCTGTATAACCAGATTGGCCTTTTCGCGTATTGCAGCCAGCTCGGTTTCGGTTCTGAATATCGGCACAATAACCACGTGGATGGGCGCCAGTTTGGGCGGGAGTACCAGCCCATCGTCATCGGAGTGCGCCATAATCAGCGCACCCATTAACCGGGTGCTTACGCCCCACGAAGTGCCCCACACGTACTCCAGCTTTCCTTCTTTGGAGGCAAACTGCACATCAAATGCCTTGGCAAAATTTTGGCCAAGGAAGTGCGAGGTACCGGCCTGAAGCGCTTTGCCATCCTGCATCATGGCCTCGATGCAGTAGGTGTCAACCGCTCCCGGAAATTTTTCACCTTCCGATTTCTTTCCCTTAATAACCGGCAGCGCCATAAATTTTTCGGCAAACTCGGCATATACATTCAGCATTTGTAGTGTTTCATCCACGGCCTCTTTGGCGGTGGCGTGGGCCGTGTGCCCTTCCTGCCATAAAAATTCTGCCGTACGAAGGAAAAGCCGTGTACGCATCTCCCACCGCACAATGTTTGCCCATTGGTTAATGAGTATCGGTAAATCACGGTAGGACTGAATCCATTTTTTATACGAATTCCAGATGATGGTTTCGGAAGTCGGTCGCACAATCAGTTCCTCTTCCAGTTTAGCTTCCGGATCAACCACCACCCCTTTACCGTCTTCCGAAGTTTTTAACCGGTAGTGGGTAACGATGGCGCATTCCTTGGCAAAGCCTTCAACATGATCGGCCTCGCGGGCAAGAAATGATTTGGGAACAAACAGCGGAAAATAAGCATTAACATGGCCGGTTTCCTTAAACATAGCGTCAAGGGCCTGCTGCATTTTCTCCCATATGCTGTAGCCATAGGGTTTAATCACCATACAACCTCGCACATCTGAATGCTCGGCAAGATCGGCCTTTTTCACTAACTCGTTGTACCACAATGAGTAATCTTCACTTCGGCTTGGTATTTCCTTTGCCATCTCTGGTATAATTATTGTCCACTTTTATCAGGCCGCAAATATACGGGAGGTTATGCGCCAAAAACGCGGGTCTTCAGGTTTTTGACCGAATTTTGTAACTTATCGGATACTTTTGATGGCTTACTACGTTAATACAGAAGGATAAAAACCGGGAATCAGATGAAAACGAACATAGGACTTTTGATGTTGATGGTGCCGGCCGTTCTGGCATCAGCCCAGGAGAATGATGACCTGTATTTTCGCTCAAAAGATCGCCAGAAGGCCGCCAGTACGGCCACCGAAAGTTATGTAAGCAATTACGATAACTTTAAGCAACAACATTTTCCGGAAGCGTACGCTCAGGAAAGCAGCCCGAACACAAATCCAACTGACAGTTACTCGGCAAGGCAAATCAATCCGGAGTATGTTGCCCGGGCCAATGCTGAACAGGCCAGCGAAGACAACCAGAATTATTTTGTTGAGGGATATACTCCGGCTACCGCACCAAATATAAGTTATTATGGTAACTCCTCGCTCAATAACAATTGGAACAATGCCTGGTACACACCCGGTTGGTATGGGCCGGCCCGCTTCAACAACTGGTACAGTCCATACTATGGGTTTTACGATCCGTGGATGAATCCCTTCTGGGGGTATGGCCCGGGATGGAATTACGGCTTTAGCAACTACTGGGCTCCGTGGGGAAGCGGATGGAACATGATGATTGGTTACTCGTGGGGCAACTCATGGTGCAATACTTTCTGGGGCCCCTCGTGGTCATACTGGAACTATCCTATCTATTATTATGGAGGAAATGAACGAAGGAGGGTTAATTATGCCAAGCGTCCTTCAGGGAATACTATTGTCGCAGGCGATGTGCGGAATCATTATCCGGATAATTCCAGAAACCGAACAACCAATACCTCCGGTGGCCGCACCCGAGGCAATGACGAATATTACGTGAGGCCCAGCCGCAGAATGGTAAACGATGGAACCAGTACGAATTCAGGTGAAACCTTAAACCGTACGCGCAGCTACCCGCGCGATACGTACAGCAGTCCGACTCAAAACCGGAACAACACTTTCCGCGACAGCAGGCCGTCCTATACGCCATCACGCAGCAGTTCCTTTCCTTCGGGAGGCTCACGGAGCAGTTCACCATCATCAGGAAGCCGTTCGCGGGGAAGGGACTAATCACCAGGTTAACCGGAGTACATGAACGTTAAGGTTTTAATCTACCTCACGGCTACCCTCTTGTGTGCTCCCGGCTTTGTGGTTGCGCAGGGGTTTATCGAAAATGCGTTATTGTTCAGCCGCACGCGCCCGGGTGGTAGTGCGCGCATACAGGCATTGGGTGGTGCGCATGTTGCGCTTGGGGGCGATTTTAGTTCAACCCTCTCCAATCCGGCCGGCCTGGGCATGTACAACCGCTCTGAGTTTACCTTCTCGCCCGCAATGAATTTTTACAATACATCAGCCGCGCACCTGGGCAGTTCAGCGAATGATTCAAAAAATGTGTTTACGGTACCGGGGCTAAGTTACGTTTTCAGCAACCCAAAAAATTCAAGCGGCTATATCGGAGGTTCATTCGGCATCAGCATGTCACGCATCAACGACTTTAACCGAACATTTACGTATGGAGGCACGGATAACGTATCCTCTATTGTTGACTGGTTTATTGAAGATGCGTACGGGTTTGCTCCCGAACAACTGCCGGCCCCTTATGCCTCTACCCCCCTGCTGAATTACGATTACATCACCGGGCAAGGTTACCTCACCTACCTGATTAATACATTTGCTGACGATCCGAACAACACCAGCCCGGTAATGCCGGATGATTACATTGAATACTATTCCGAACTGGAACCAATTCCGGGTGAAACACGCACCCTTAACCGGATAGGGCAGGCTTCGGTAAAAGGAAGCCAGTACCAGTGGTCGCTGGCTTATGGCGGCAACTATAACGATAAACTTTTTTTCGGAGCCAACATCGGTATCGCAACCCTGCGGTATGCTTTTAAACGAAAATACCGAGAGCAGAATTTTGATTTCAGTTCCGACCCTTCCTACAATCCGTTGGATTACCTGGAATTGGAAGAGCGAATTACCGTTGACGGCTCCGGTGTAAACCTTACTCTTGGGCTAATCTACCGGCCTGTTGATGTTGTTCAATTGGGCATGTCTTTCGTTACGCCTACCTACTACCAGCTTACGGATTCCTATACATCTGTAGTGCGCACGTTATGGAACGACAGCCGCGCGTTCATTGAAGAACGCTCGGAACAACCGCTTGTTTCGGAATACAGCCTTACTACCCCGCTAAAGTTCAGTTTGGGAACAGCCGTTTTTCTTGGCGGCTACGGGTTTATTTCCGGTGATGTTGAGTTTATCAATTACGGAAAAGCCAGGTACCGCAGCGACATCAGCGGCATTTCGTTCACTCCGGATAACGAAGGGATCCGGGAGTTTTTTACCAACACCGTAAACTACCGCGTTGGTGCAGAGTTTCGTTACGAGAAACTGCGTTTCCGCGCGGGGTATAATGTGCAGTCCAATCCGCTTACGAACAACGATAATGATTTAAAAATACAAACCATATCTGCAGGTGCTGGCCTGCGCCTCAAGAAGTTTTTTACCGACCTGGCCTGGCTTGTTACGAAAGGAGATAGTTTTTACAGCCCGTATGTATTTCAGGATGGCACCGGGCCATTGGTTAACCTGGAAAACACCGTAAAGTCTTTTATGGTAACAGTAGGCTTTACGTTTTAGGCTGCACCAGTGTAACCAGTTTTATTACATCCGGATTGGTGAGCCGGTAGGTTGCCTGTTCATAAAATTTCAATCGCGATGACCGCAATTGGTATAGGGTGTCGGTGAGGTTACTTCCTACCTGAAGCAGCGGACGTTGCAGGCTTTCTTTCCCGTTTAACCGGTGGTAAAGTTCATCAACAGGAATATCCAGAAAAACGGTAAGGCCTACGCTGTTCATAAACTCAATGCCCTCGTAAAAACATGGCGCTCCTCCACCGGTAGCCATGACAAACGACTGGTTAGCAGCTGTAACTTCGCGAAGCACCGCTGCCTCAGCCTGGCGGAAATACGGCTCGCCCTGTATTTCAAAAAGAGTTTTTATTGGCTGACCCTCGTTGCGTTCAATTTCAGCATCCAAATCAATGAAGGTCACCGCCAGTTTCTGTGCAAGCTCTTTTCCGAGTGTACTTTTGCCGGAGCCCGGCATGCCAATAAGAAAAACTTTCATGGCTGTTGGGCTAATCGGATGATCTCATCAGCCGCTGGTGTATCGTTGTGGTGCCACATGCCGCGAACGGTTCCATTCACCCAAAGCGTAAGCCCCGGGTTAGAACGTACAATGGTTTTGAGTACCGTGGCATCGGCAAAATAGTATGGAACAGCCAATTGGTGTTCGTGCCGGAATGCTTCAAACTCCGCTTCAGGCGATGCCGTAAGTACCAGCACATCAACTTTGCCTTCAAGTGCCCTGCTAAGATCGCGGATGCGGCTTATATTTTTTACCGAGGCCTGCCTGACGTTGTGGATAACAACTAAAAGCTTTGCGCCTTCAAAAGTTAGTTGTGTTGCCGTTTGTCCATCCCGGTCGGTTACGGCATAGTCGGTAATCTTCGGGCGGTCGCCCTGGCGCACCACCTTGTCTTTCCGGTCAACAAACTGCCATGTTGAATCAACCCGGCCAAGGTCATTCATGGTTACCTCAACCAATTCGCCTTTTACTTTGTAAATAAACGTCATCACCACGCTGTCGCGTTTGGCACCGGGCGGCAGTGTCATCTGTTCGGGTATGTTGTTGCCTAATTTGTAGGCCCTGAAATCAATAAACGGTAAATGCCGGATGGCATAAATGCCCAGAAAAAAACTCAGGAGTGTTATGACAAGAATTACGGCATGCCCTTCTTTTGTATGCAATACCGGTTCGTACTTTTTACGGTACCAGTACAAATGCAGAATAAACACCAGCAATACGAGGTCTTTATAAAACGACTGCCAGGGTGTAAGTTTAATCGCATCGCCAAAGCACCCGCAATCGGTTACCTTGTTTAAAATGGCAGAGTATCCTGTGAGAAACGTAAAAAAAATGATAAGCACCAGCAATACGGTAGTGGTGAGCTTCATCCGGTAATTGATTAACACCGCAACGCCCAGTACAACTTCGAGCACGATGAGTATGAGACCGATTTCAAGCGAATAGGGAATAAATACACGAAAAAACGAACCGAAATCAACCGCAAATACCTCGAAGTACTCCTCAAGTTTAATTTCTGTGCCTACCGGATCATTCAGTTTTATCAGACCGGAGAAAATAAACAACCCCCCAACAAGGTACCGCGAAAAAAGGTCAAGTGCTTTTCTAATCATAATTTACCTGTTCACTGCTTCCTGCCCATTGGCCGATAATAATATCAACGCAAACACTGCGTAGTTAATCATATCCTGGTAATTGGCCTTCACCCCTTCGCTTACCAATGTGTTTCCCGCGTTGTCTTCAATCTGCTTTACGCGATGGAGCTTCATCAAGATGATGTCAGTAATGGAGGCTACCCGCATATCGCGCCAGGCTTCTCCATAATCATGGTTTTTATTCTTCTGCAACTCCAGCGTTTCCCGGATTACCGCATCGTACATCGGTTCAATTTCCGCAACGCTCAATTCGGTTTTAGCACTTTCCTCCAGCTTAAGTTGAATCAGTGCAATAACACAGTAGTTGATAATGCCGATAAATTCATCCGAAACCGGATCGCTTATTTTCTGAACGCCTTTCTCCTGGATGCTTCGGATGCGCTGTGCCTTAATAAAAATCTGGTCGGTAATGGATGGCAGTCTCATCACGCGCCACGCTGTTCCGTAATCTTTTGTCTTTTGCAAAAACAAGGCTTTGCAGGTGGCGATGACGTTCCTATATTCGGTTTCAGTTTTTTCGTGCATATGATTTACGCGGGGCAAAATAAGGTATTTTCAACGAACAAAACACTCAACCTGGGCGGGCGGTTGCTTACCCTGGATACGCCTTGTGTGATGGGTATTATCAATGTAACGCCCGACAGTTTTTTTGATGGCGGAAGATTTACCGATGACGCATCCATCCTGAGGCAAGCCGAAAAAATGATTTTAGAAGATGCCACCATCATTGATGTGGGCGGCTACTCCTCGCGGCCGGGTGCAATGGATGTTCCTCCTGATGAAGAGGCTAAACGCGTGCTCCGGGCCATACGCATCATCCGTAAGGAATTTCAAGAGATCGTTATTTCTGTAGACACATTCCGTGCAGCGCTTGCAAAAAATGCTGTTACCGAAGGTGCTGCGCTAATAAACGACATCTCGGGCGGAGAACTTGACCCCGCTATGATTGAAACAGTGGCACACCTTAAGGTGCCGTATATCTGCATGCACATGAAGGGCACCCCGCAAACCATGAACACGCAGGCTTCCTATGAAAACCTTATGCTTGAAATAACCACCTGGCTTGCCCAAAAGATTAGTGTATTGCAAAAAGCCGGTATCCAGGATATCATCATCGATCCGGGTTTTGGCTTTGCGAAAACTGCCGGTCAAAATTTTGAATTACTCGCAAAACTTAACCTGCTTACCATGCTGGGCAAGCCCCTGTTGGTTGGACTATCCCGAAAATCCATGATCTGGCGTACACTCAACACCAACCCGGAACACGCGCTGAACGGTACCACCGCGCTGAATATGGTTGCCCTCTTAAACGGAGCATCTATCCTCAGGGTACACGATGTAAAGGAAGCAGTGGAAACGATAACGCTTTTTTCGCAACTCATGACGGAACACAGCAAAAGGCAAAGTGGAGTTTAGTACATTTGTATCCATGGTACTTTTGTTTAAGATCGGATTCCTGGATGTTACGTGGGTTGATTTTATTGACATCGCGCTGGTTAGCGTGCTGTTGTACCAGGTGTATAAACTGATACGCGGAAGCATTGCAGTAAACATATTTCTCGGCATCCTGGCACTTTACCTGATTTACCTGATTGTTCGGGCGGCCCAGATGGAACTGCTGGCTACCATACTGGGCCAGTTTATGGGCGTGGGTGTGCTGGCCATGATCATCCTGTTCCAGCCTGAAATCAGAAAATTTTTACTGGTAATCGGACGCAGCACCGAATTCCGCGACAATATTTTTAAAAACCTGGCCAGTTGGCGCAATGAGTACAACGATGATTTTGATGTACGCGAAGTAATTGAGGCAGCCAAAACATTAAAGGGCACACGCACAGGTGCGTTAATTGTTTTCTCACGCGATACCGAACTTAAATTTTATGCCGAAACGGGTGAGCCGCTGGATGCTGAAGTTACCAAACCGCTGCTGCTTTCCATTTTTAATAAGAACAGTCCGCTGCACGATGGTGCCGTAATCATTTATAAAGGCCGCATCAAAGCAGCGCGCTGCGTTTTGCCGGTAAGCGAAAACGACAACCTGCCTCCGCATTTTGGCATGCGGCACCGATCGGCCATCGGCATGTCAGAAAGTACCGATACATTGGTGATGGCCATTTCGGAAGAAACCGGCCGGCTGATTTTAGCCCGCAACGGGAAATTTCTGCGCGGCCTGAAACTTAAACAGGTTGAGCAAAAAATTCTTGAATTCCTGCACGCAACCGAACCCGCCACGTGGGATGAAGTACCCCAGGATGAAGAGGTGCAGGCTTAGTTTATTTTTTAAGCACGCCCAGTTCTCTGCCCACTTCCGTAAAGGCCTGAATGGCCTTATCCAGGTGATGGCGCTCATGCGCTGCCGATAGCTGTACCCTTATGCGCGCCTGGCCCTTGGGTACCACCGGGAAGAAAAACCCGATAACGTAAATACCCTTCTCCAGCAATTTTTCGGCAACCTGCTGCGCTAATGGCGCTTCATATAGCATTATCGGAACAATGGGATGTTCTCCGGGTTTAATGTCAAAGCCGGCTTTAGTCATTTCACCGCGGAAGTATTTTGTGTTTTGCTCCAGTTTATCGCGCAGCGCGGTGGTTTCACTCAGCATGTTGAATACTTCAATGGATGCACCCACAATTGATGGTGCCAGGGTATTCGAGAACAGGTACGGCCTGGATCGTTGCCGCAGCAGTTCAATGATTTCTTTTTTACCAGAAGTAAATCCGCCCGATGCACCCCCCAATGCTTTTCCCAGGGTTCCGGTAATAATATCCACCCGATCCATTACACCCCGGTATTCCGGCACACCCCTTCCGGTTTTGCCAATAAAGCCCGTGGCGTGACACTCATCCGTCATTACCAGCGCCTGGTACCGGTCGGCCAGATCGCAAATTTTATCGAGCTGGGCGATAGTACCGTCCATCGAAAAGGCACCATCGGTTACGATCATAATCTGTTTGGCGCCCGCAGCCCGTGCATCGGTAAGTTGTTTTTCAAGATCAGCCATATCGTTGTGCTTGTACCGGTAGCGCATGGCTTTGCAAAGGCGAACGCCATCAATTATCGAGGCGTGGTTAAGTTCATCTG
>JAGUUF010000153.1 GCA_020063545.1 Cytophagales bacterium | reverse complement strand
CATGGAAATAAGGACACTAAAATACTTGAGGAAGCCATTGCCGATTATACCATGGTTATTCAGCTTGACCCTGCTAATTCCGATGCCTACTTCTACCGGGCAAATGCCAAAAAACTGCTCGACCGTTACACGGAGGCCATACCTGATTTTACGCTGGCCATTAAGTACGATCCAAAAAAATCGGACAACTATTACTATCGTGGCCTAACCTATTATCTGCTTAAAAAGTACTGGGCTGCCATCGAAGACTTTACAAAAACGATCGAACTGAATAATACCATTCCTGAAAATTACTACTGGCGCGGAGCTAATTATTACGGAGCGCAGGAATATGAGAAAGCAATTGAAGATTTTAATCAGGCAATTGCATTAAACCCGGATTACCTGGATGCCTACTTCTTCAAGGGAGATGCCTACTATGAATTAAAGGATTATGAAAATGCGCAAAAGGCCTACGAGTTCTATGTTGCCCGCAAACCTGAACCCGATGTGCTGATTTTTGTTGCCCATTGCCTGTATAATACCAAACAGTATAGTAACGCTTTGGCCAAGTATAACGAGGTTTTAAAAATTAATCCCTCGTATGCCGAAGCCTATTATTGGCGCAGCCATTTGTACTTCTTTGGCCTTAATGACAAAGCCAATGCCCTTAAAGAAATTACTAAAGCTCTGGCCCTGGATCCCAATAATGCAACCTACCTGGAATTGCAAAAGGAAATAAAATAATCCGGATCGCACAGACGTTATGAAAATGCCTTTCACTAAATACCAGGCCACCGGCAACGATTTCATCCTGATTGATAACCGATCCGGTGAATACACGCTTACTCCTGATCAGGTGCGTCAACTGTGCGATCGTAAATTCGGCATCGGGGCCGATGGACTCATGCTCATTGAAAACCATTCGTCACTGGATTTTACCCTGGTTTACTTTAACAGCGATGGTTCGCAGAGTTTATGTGGCAACGGCTCGCGGGCAGCCATGCACTTTGCTGCACTGCTTGGTATGGTTAACCATAAAGCGCGGTTTACAGCCTTTGATGGTGAACATGTGGGCGAACTGAAGGCCCACGATACCATCCGGATAAAGTTGAAGGATGTTTCCGAAATAACACCCGTAAATAGTGATGTATTCATTAACACCGGCTCACCCCACCTGGTGCGGTTCGTTGATTCAGTAGAAACTTTCCCGGTTTATGAAGAGGGAAAAAAAATCCGGCACAGCGAACCGTTTGCCGGCCGCGGAGGCACCAATGTTAATTTCGTTGAGCTTTTGCCGGATAACACCATCTTCGTCCGAACCTATGAACGCGGTGTTGAAAATGAAACGCTGTCGTGCGGAACAGGTGTAACTGCTGCAGCACTGGCCGCAGCAGCCAAAAAGGGTTACAGCTCACCCGTTAAGATTAAAACCCTGGGTGGTAATCTTGTAGTTGAATTCAGGCAATCCACCCATCCTCGTTTTACAGAAATTTATCTCAGCGGGCCTGCCAAAAAAGTGTTCGAAGGGGTTATGGAATTGTAAACCCTGCCAAATTCCGGCAGCAATCTGCCAAAATGGGTAAAACAACCGGTATCCCATTGTTTTGGAGCCATTATTGCCAACCTCCATTACCAAAAACAAATTAACTTTGACCCTCTTTTTGTCCGTTTTATAATGGACAGTGGAGAAACCGACTATTGACTTTTTATGCTACAATTCATTGCCAGGATTTTCGGCACCAAATCAGAGAAAGATATTAAGCGCATCATGCCCCTGGTGGAGCAAACCAAGCAGGAAGAAGCCCGCCTTGCCGCACTTTCGAACGACCAGCTGCGCGCCCGCACAACCGAAATTCAAAACATCATTAACCACGAGCTGAAGGAAATTGATGATCAGCTTGCCGCGTTGCACCAGCGCATTGCCGATAACCCCGAACTGGACATCACCGAAAAGGAGAATATTTTTTCCGAAATCGATGCGCTGGAAGAAACCCGCAACAAAGAACTGGAAAAGGTGCTGATGAAGGTGCTGCCCCAGGCGTTTGCAGTAATCCGCGAAACCGCACGGAGATTTAAAGAAAACAGCCGGCTTGACGTTACGGCTACCGAACTGGACAGGGAACTGGCCGCTAAACACGTCCACATTACGATTGAAGGTGATAAGGCCATCTGGCACAACCAATGGATGGCTGCCGGCAACATGATTACCTGGGACATGGTGCACTACGATGTGCAGATAATTGGCGGTATTGTGCTGCACGAAGGAAAAATTGCCGAGATGGCAACAGGCGAAGGAAAAACCCTGGTGGCCACATTCCCGGCCTTCCTCAACGCCCTGGCAAAACGAGGTGTGCACATTGTAACAGTAAACAATTACCTCTCCGTTCGCGACAGCGAGTGGATGGGGCCGTTGTTCCAGTT
>JAGUUF010000385.1 GCA_020063545.1 Cytophagales bacterium | reverse complement strand
AGAAGACAAAGTCCACCGAAGGCCAGTTAACCCAACCACCTGCATCCGAAGTGAAGATGCAAATACCTCCACCGGTTAAAGTAACCACCGTGGAGGGGATAACGGAGTACAAACTCCATAACGGATTGCGCGTGCTGCTTTTCCCGGACCCGTCTAAACAAACCATTACCGTTAACATTACCTACCTGGTGGGGTCCAAACACGAAAATTATGGTGAAACCGGCATGGCCCACCTGCTGGAGCACCTGGTATTTAAAGGAACACCCCGGCACCCCAATATTCCGCAAGAACTAACTGAACACGGAGCACGCCCCAACGGCACAACGTGGGTTGACCGCACCAACTATTTTGAAACCTTTAACGCCACCGAAGAAAACCTGAAGTGGGCGCTTGACCTGGAGGCCGACCGGATGGTAAACAGCTTCATCGCCAAAAAAGACCTGGAGAGTGAAATGACCGTGGTACGCAATGAATTTGAAGCGGGCGAAAACAGCCCCTTCCGGGTAACTATGCAACGCACTATGGGCGCTGCTTACGACTGGCACAATTACGGCAAATCAACCATCGGGGCGCGATCGGACATTGAAAATGTATCCATCGATCGCCTGCAGGCTTTTTACAGGAAATACTACCAGCCCGATAATGCCGTGTTGGTGGTGGCCGGGAAGTTTGAAGAAGGAAAAACACTCGATCTGATTAACCAGTATTTTGGCGTTATACCCAAACCCGTTCGCGTAATTGAACCCACCTATACGGCTGATCCAGTGCAGGATGGCGAACGTACTGTTACCGTGCGAAGGGTTGGCGATGTTCAATTGGTAATGGCCGCTTACCGGATACCGCCCGGATCTCATCCCGATTACGCGGCCGTAGAGGTTCTTTCCAATGTACTGGGCACAGAACCCTCCGGCAGGCTGTATAAAGCATTGGTGGATACCAAAAAAGCAAGCTCCACCGGCTCATTCAGCTTTCAATGGAAAGAACCCGGTTTGTTGCTGAACTATGCCGAGGTACTGAAAGAAAACTCATTGGAGGATGCCCGGGCCGCTATGCTTAAGGCACTGGATGATGTGGCTAAAAACCCGCCTACCAAAGAAGAAGTGGATCGCGCAAAAGCCGAGATCGGAAAGCAGGTTGACCTCATGTTCAACTCATCCGAACAGGTTGGTCTGGCGTTAAGTGAAGCCATCGGTGCTGGCGACTGGCGGTTGATGCACCTAACCCGCGACCGCATTGCCACGGTAACGGTGGAAGATGTGGCACGTGTGGCAAAGCATTACCTCAAACCCGATAACCGCACCGTAGGGCTGTTTATACCTACCGAAAATCCTGATCGTGCCGAAATACCGGCTGCTCCTGATGTTGACGAGCTGGTAAAGAATTACAAAGGAAAACAAAACGTGGCCCAGGGCGAAGCGTTTGATCCTTCTCCGGCAAACATTGATGCGCGAACAAATCGCTTTTCACTGCCCAACGAAGCCAAAGTAGCGTTGCTTTCCAAAAAAACCCGCGGTGAGTCGGTTCGTATGAACGTCACCATTCGGTTAGGCGATGAAAAGTCGTTACCCGGTAAAAACACGGCAGGTCAGTTTGCAGCCAGCATGCTGGATAAGGGAACTACCAAATTAACCCGGCAGCAAATTAAAGATGAATTTGACCGGCTTAAGGCCAATGTTTCCTTCTTTGGTTCTTCCCGGATTGTTACCGTGTCAGTTGAAACTACAAGGCCCAACCTAAGCGAAACCATTAACCTGGTTGCTGCAGTACTGAAAGACCCGGCTTTTCCGGCTGATGAGTTTGAAAAGTTAAAAAATGAGCAACTGGCCAACATTGAATCGCAGCGCAGCGAGCCACAGGCCATTGCACCCAACCGTTTTCAGCGACACATCAATCCTTATCCAAAACAAGATCCGCGGTACGTGGAAACTTTTGATGAATCGGTTGCCGCAATTAAAGCCCTTAAACTGGATGAGGTAAAAGCATTCTATAAGTCGCTTTACGGCTTTACCAACGGTACTACAGTAAGCGTGGTAGGCGATTTTGATGAAGCAGAAGTTAAGAAACTGATAACCGATAATTTCGGAAACTGGAAATCACCTGTTCCATATAAGCGGCTTGAAAACAAGGTATTCCCGGTACAGGTGATAAACGAATCCATTGAAACTCCCGACAAGGCCAATGCCATGTTCATTGCCGGGTACAATTTTGAACTGAAGGACGACCACCCGGATTACCCGGCCCTGCTCATCGGCCATTACATGTTAGGCGGTGGTTTCTTAAACTCCAGGCTTGCCGTGCGCATCAGGCAAAAAGAAGGTATCAGCTACGGTGTAGGTTCAAATGTGAATATCGCCTCACTTGACAATGCCTCTGCATTTACGGCATTTGCCATTTATGCTCCCGAGAATGCCGACAAACTGGAAGCAGCATTTATGGAAGAAGTTAAGAAAGTAGTTACCGAGGGCTTTACGGCTGATGAAGTGGCGGCCGCCAAATCGGGCTGGCTTCAACAGCGAACCGTATCCAGGGCGCAGGATCAGGCACTGGCCAATACACTTAACAACAGCATGTTTCTTGGCCGCACACTGGCGTGGGATGAGAAACTTGAAAAAGCGGTAACCGACCTTACTGCGGAACAGGTTAATGCCGCCATGAAGAAGCATCTTGATCCTGCAAAAATCAACATTGTTAAAGCAGGCGATTTCGCCAAGGCCAAAGCCAAGGCTACTGGTAAATAAATTTGTTTTCAGAAAAGTTTTTGAAAGGGGCCATGCGCCCCTTTTTTAATTCAGGTGGTAAGAATCGCGGCTCTGGTACTCCCTGTCGAGAACGTATTTTTGAAATTTAACTTTCTTTATCAGAAATTTT
>JAGUUF010000305.1 GCA_020063545.1 Cytophagales bacterium | reverse complement strand
AGGAATAACCATTCGTTGCCGTACGGGTTTGCCGCGCTGCTTACCGGGACTCCACGGTGGTGCATTTTTAAGAACGCGCACGGCTTCTTCATCGCAGCCGGCACCGATACCTTTAACAACGGTAAACTGGGTAAGGCTACCGTCACGGTCAACCACAAACTCAACAAAAACTTTTCCTTCTATGCCCATGCGCCTGGCCTGTGCCGGGTAGCGGATGTTATCGCTTATGTACTTGTAAAAAGCGGCCATGCCGCCTTTAGGCGATGCCGATTGCTCAACTACTAGAAAAATCTTATCAGCTTCTTCTTCCGGCTCTTCAACCTTCGGGGTTTCGATTACTGTAATTTCCTGGATGGTGGTTTTGTCGGTAACATCAATATCAAACTCAACCTTAATTTCTTCTTTAATCTCTTCTTCGTTGGGTACTTCCACAATGCGGGGTTGTTGCAGAACAGGTGGCGGAGGCGGTGGAATTTCGGTTTGCGGTATCTCCGTCATCTCCTCAAAGGTGTTACTGCTGCGCGAAATAACTTTCACATCGGGTCGGGTAAAGGTTTTCCATTCGAAGGCCAGTACAACCGCCAGCATGGTAATGGCTAAACTTATGCTCAGCAACAGGGGTTTTACCCGCTCCAGGTCGGCCCCGGCATATTTTTTCGGTTCATAAAACTGTCCCATAAAAATGCTTTGCCGATACTACTCTTTAAAAAAGAAACCCTACATGATTTTTGTTAGGCAGGCTGGATGATTATTGGCAGGATATGGGTACAAGCAACTATATTTGAATTGGATTAAAGCATCGTCCATGAAATTACTTCTATTTTTTCTTTTGCTACTCATACCAGTATATGGGCCTGCCCAAGACAGCCTTGTTTATATGGGTGATATTCATTTCGACTCTCCATTTGAAAGGAATGTGTTTGAAACCATAAGCAAAAAGAAAAACTTTGAGCCCTTTGACCTGCTGATTGCAAATGGTTCATTAATGAGTGAATCTCAGATTGAAAAATCAAGGAGCCGGCTGTATACTTACCTTCAATCACTGAACAATGAAAAGTTTCACAAAAAAAGTGCAGCGGCAAAAGTAAAAATTATAACCACTGATTTTAGAAGAGACTATCTTCTTAAATACGTGGCTAACAGCCGGTTTGAAGACATATTTGCTGCGGGTTACTTCAGTGAGGTTTCGGGAACAGCTCTGTATTGTCTTGCGTTTGATTACCTTAATATACCCTATACCATTAAAACTGAGCCGGCAAACACGTATGTAATTGCTTATCCCGAATCAAACCGGATAGTTGTGGAATCAACAACTACTGCAATTACTTTTTTTACGTATGAACCAGCTTTTAAACAGGAGTATGTACAATCATTGCGCAGGCAAAAAATTATCAGTGAACAGGAGTTTGCCAAATCAAGCATTAGTGAGCTTTTTGATAAGTACTACCTCGGCCAGAATCAATTTATGACTATCCGCGACCTTGCCGGCCTTCAATACCATAATGAAGGCGTAATGTTACTTCAGAATAATAACCCAGCGGAATCATTCCGTAAACTGGAGAAAGCTTATTTCATTACACCCTCGCCCAAAATTGGATACCTGCTTATGCAAGCCGGCAGTCGCGCATTTTTAGGTTATTCGAAAAAAGATGCAAAGCATGCTGCACTATTGGGCAAAATCAGCCGGTATGAGGGATTGGGTATTACCAGTGATGCCGTATGCGGTGAATTTTTTAAGGTGATTCAAGACCTCCTTTTTGAACGAGGTCAATCCGAGCAATTAAATACCTACTACACCATTCTAACCGAAACGATAAAAAGTGCCGAAATAAAACAGGAGGTTGATTTTATTTACTATTTTGAAAAAGGCAGATACCTTTACGAACAGCATCGCTACACTGCAGCCCTCGTTCCATTCGAAGCCGCCTTGCAGCTAAAGCCGTCAAGCCAACAGGCAACAACCATGATTATAAGTTGCCTGGGAATGATGTCTGACGGCAGGCTACAGGATGAAGAGTTTGTAAAGAAATTAGAGCAGTACAGGCAACGCCATCCGTCACTTTTTGAAAACAATACGTTCACTACCTTAGTTGCTCACACATACCTGATTCATTGCGCACTCAATTTCGAGAACAACAACCCTGCAGAGGCAGAACGCTATCGCGGTTTATTTGAAGAACTGCTAAAAGCAGAAGTTGACTTAAACCCAAGGAGTGACCTTATCGGGCAGGCATATTCGGCAGGAGCAGTTTACTATTTCAAAAAAGGACAAACCAAACGAGCGCAGGCATTGCTCGACAGCGGATTGAAAATTTCACCTGGTAACTATGAACTTACCGTCAGAAAGAATATGATCCGCTAAGGCGGTTACTTATGTTCAATGGAGAGGTTATAAGGCCGGGTGGTTATATAGTAGTTATCCTGGATGGTCTTTATCTTGGCAATAACTGTAATCGTTTTCATGATAAACATTCCTTTAGGAAGGTAAATATCCAATTCAGCTACGCCATCCCTGTTTAGGTCGTTTACTTTTTCAGGCTGATCGGTGATACAACCTTCTTTCGAAAGTTCCCCGATAAAAAACTCAACTGCCCGGCTTTTATCAGACAAGGAAAACCGGAGGGTGTATTTTTCGTTGTTTAGAAGGTTATTGACCGGTGTTACAACAATAGTCGGATAGTTTTTCTTGACAGATCCATCACGCAGGTATTCCACCAAACCTTTGCATGGTTCGTCATTAAAATAGGTGGCTACAGACAGCAGGGAACCGTCTGATTTAAATTTTTGAAGTTTGCCGTGCCGCCTACCCGAATCATACTCGGTTACCTGAGAAGGCTCACCATTCTCATAATAGCGCTTGGAAAGACCGTGTTTTAACCCGTTTCGGTATTCAATCTCCTGATAAATAATCCCGGTTTTGTAATACTCCCTGGCAAGCCCGTTTTTCTTTCCGTTTTCGTAAGGTATCTCTGCCCGAAGCTTGCCCTCTTTATAATAATCTTTAACAACACCATCTGTTATAGGGGTCTGATCCTGCTGTACCGAATTTCGTTCTGCTCTCTTTTTTCGCTGGGCCTGTGGATCGCATGAATTGGAAAAGACGGCAAAAAGTGCGCAGGAAAGAATTGGGAAGAACCTGGTATTAACCATAAGTTTACCTGTTGCAAATCCGGTATCCGGTATAAAAGTACGGCCCTATACTAAAGAAGCAAACCCGATATTGGAATGTTACATTTTACCTGAAAGGTTAAAATTAAACCGTACCTTTGAGGCTGACAATACAACTCCATTACCCTCCTTTTGCAGCCCTTGGCCGATTGAACGGGAAATTGACTGTAATTCCCAATTTAACTACACATCAACGATGAAATCATTTCAGAACCTGGGGCTATCCCGGGAATTAACCAAAGCTGTTGAACTGATAGGCTTTGAAACCCCCACACCCATACAGGAAAAGGCAATTCCGGTGCTGCTTAACGGCAACCGCGACTTTATAGGCCTTGCACAAACCGGAACCGGGAAAACCGCAGCTTTCGGCCTGCCCCTGCTCGAACTGGTTGATGATACCGATAAAACCACACAGGCGCTTATCCTTGCGCCTACCCGCGAACTGGGTCTGCAGATTGTAAGCGACCTCGAAAACTTTAGTGAGAACTTCAAAGCGCTGAACATCGTGGCCATTTACGGAGGCGCCAGCATAAGCGAGCAAATCCGCAAAGTAAAACGCGGTGCCCAGGTTATCGTAGCCACACCCGGCCGCCTTATTGATATGCTCGGCCGAAAGGCCGTTAACCTGGCTACCGTAAAGTATGTAATCCTGGACGAAGCCGATGAAATGCTGAACATGGGATTTAAAGAAGATATTGATGAGATACTGTCAAAAACCCCGGGCGAAAAGATAACCTGGCTGTTTTCTGCAACCATGCCAAAGGAAGTACGCGCCATAGCCAGTAACTATATGGATAACCCGGTTGAACTGACCGTTGGCGAAAAAAACACAGGCAACGTAAACATTGAACACCAGTACATGGTGGTGAGCGAGCACGACAAATACAATGCCCTTAAACGGCTGCTTGATTTTAACCCCGACATCTTCGGGCTGATCTTTTGCCGCACCCGGATAGATACGCAGCGAATTGCTGAAAGTCTGTTGAAAGACGGTTACAATGCCGACTCCTTGCATGGAGACCTGAACCAGGCACAACGCGATAAAGTGATGATGAAATTCAGAAACCGGTCGGTGCGCATCCTTGTGGCAACCGATGTGGCAGCACGGGGTATAGATGTGGAGAGCATAAGCCATGTTATCCATATGAACCTGCCCGATGAAATGGAGTTTTATACCCACCGGAGTGGGCGCACCGCCCGGGCCGGTAAAAAAGGTGTTTCTATTGCGCTGGTTAGCACCAGAGAAACCGGTAAAATCAGGCAGATTGAAAAAAGCCTGAAAAGTCCGTTCCGCCAAATGCCCATACCAACCGGTACTGAAGTTTGCCAGAAACAACTGCTGGCATTGATGCGCAAAATTCATGAAGTAAAGGTTAACGATGATGAAATTGAGTCGTTCTTACCCGCTGTTTATGAGGAACTTAAGGACCTTTCAAAGAATGAACTTATCAAGCGATTCGCCTCGATAGAGTTTAACCGGTTTCTTGATTATTACCGGGATGCCCCGGATTTAAATGTTAAAACCCGGGAAAACGGTAGCCCCGAACGGTATGCTACCGGCTCCCGCTTCTTTATAAACCTGGGCAAGATGGACAGCCTCGATAAGTCAACCCTGCTGGAGATGCTGGATGACTGCTGCGGGGTTAGCAAGAAGGCTGTGGGTAAAATTGATATTAAGGGTGCCTATTCATTTTTTGAGGCAGACACTGCAAAAGCAGAGGAGATACTGGCAGGGCTTAAGGGCGTTGAGTTCAGGAACCGCGCAGTACGGGTAGAATTAACGGATGATCGAAAGGCCGTGCCGAAGGGGAAGAAATCCGGAAAAAAGGGAAAAAAATTCAGCAGAAAACGGTAAGGACCTAAACCACCTGTATATGGTACACATCGCGTGCATTGCGATGGATACCCTCCACCCGAAAACCGCCCGGCTGGGGGATGTCTTCCAATAGGTTAAAAATTCGGCAGGATTTCCCCAGTCCTTCAAAAATTAATAGAAACGAATAGTGCTGGTTTGCCTGCACAAGCGTCCATACCGGTGCATAGGTAATGTTTTCGGCATGGATTAGCGTTGAACGTGCACCGGTTGCCTGGTCAATAAGAAAGGTCGTCTTCCAGATGCGGATGAGCATCTCCTGAACTGAAACGGGTACATGGCAATGGATATAAACATACGACTCGCTGAGAAACTCCGGTCTTGCAGCGAATAATTCGTCCAGGTCAATCAACGGCTTTGCCTTGACTGGTTCCGTTTCGGTGTGCAATCCTGGTAACAAGCCCATGCCTCAAAAATACAATGGTGACCGGTAATCCTGATCATTACCAGCATGCCGCCTGACTTTCCTCATACCTGCCTGTTAATTAAGGGGTTACCTTAACGTAACTAAAACACGGCCATATGAAACGAATACTCGTAACGCTTAAGAAGAAGGTTGACCCTGCCCCGAAATTTATGGTAACGGAGTGGGTAACCGATGCGGAACTGAAAGCCATCCGCAAAAAATACGGCAACCAGTTCGACCCCGATGAACCCATCATTAACTTTCTTAGCGACCAACTCGTACTGGTCTCGTTTACGGTATGGGTAAACGATTGACCGAAAAAATTAACCGCTTTCCATTCTCAGCGCACTGAAATATTTTATACTTTTCAGTCTAAATTTTACGTTGCTATGGCTAAGAAAAAAGCTACCAAAAAGTCGAAAGCGAAACCCAAAAAGGCTGCAAAGAAAACCAAAGCCAAGGGTAAGAAGGCGGCAAAACCGGCTAAAAAGAAAGTGGTAAAGAAGGCTGCGAAGAAAAAGGCTGCACCGAAGAAAAAGGCAGCGCCTAAACCTGCGCCAGCACCTGCACCCGCACCGCAACCTGCTGCTCCCGCTCCCAACCCATCGTTGTTTGGAACCAACGAAGGAAGCGGAACGGGCATGTAATACCGGGTTTCCCGACACAAAAAAAGCGACTCACTGTGGGTCGCTTTTTTTTATAAATGCGCCAACCCGTTCTCCGGAACTTTGCCTTTTATTGGCCGAAAAAATGCCAGGATCTTTTCGAAATCCTGCGCCTGGTTACCGGTGGGTTTAAAGGGTTCAGCGAAGATTACCTGCTTATGTTCAAAATCAAGTGCCACCATCACAATAGGCACATCGGCTTTCCTGGCAATGTTGTAAAAACCTGTACGCAACCGCTCTACCCGCTTGCGTGTTCCTTCAGGCGATAGCGCCAAAGCAAATTCATCCTTTTCATTAAAAATCTTTACAACCTGGTCAACCATATTCTGGTTTGAGAACCGATCAACCGGGGTGCCGCCAAGCCACCGAAAGATGAATCCAAACGGGGGCTCGAACAATTCCTTTTTGCCAAGGTACCGTGCACTTTCAAGCCGGAGCACACTTCGATAGAGAACGCCAATCACAAAATCCCAGTTGCTGGTATGCGGAGCAACAATCACAACATACTTTTTTTCCCGCACCGGAAAAGCGCCAAGCGGCTGTGGGTTCCAGCCCAGCAGGGTAAGGATACATTTTGCCAGCCAGCGGAACATCTATACTGAAATCATGCTGAGTTTGGTGTTGCGCGGCAATACTACTTTAAACGTAGTGCCAAAATCAATCTGCGAGGTAAAGGAGATTGTGCCGTCCAGTTTTTCAACAGCCTTTTTAACGATGTACAACCCCAGTCCATTTCCTTTAGAATAATGGCTGGCCCTGAAATACATATCAAAAATCCTGTCGTGATATTCCGGGTCAATACCGTGCCCGTTATCGGAAAGTTCCAGCACTACATTATTACCTTCCTCATATACCTGCAAACTTAATTTTGGACTTACGGGCGAAGCAAACTGAAGGGAATTCTCCACCAGGTTCTCAATTATAACTTTCACCAGTGCCGGGTAGGAAGTAAAGGGTGCTGACAGGTTAACCGTGCAGTCAACAAGGAAGTGCTTCCGGGTAAGTTCTTCGCGATAGTTATCACAAATTGAATCAAATAATTCTCGGATGGCCACTTCTTTGTAATAGAGTTCGAGCGTACCCACATCGCTGATGGACTGAAGTTTAACCAGCATTTTATCCAGGTTGGTGGCGGTTTCCCTTACCCGTTCAAACAGTTCAAGGGCTGCCGGATCTTTTACCGTTATCTTCGCTACCTCGGCCAGGCCAAGAAAGGTGGTGAGTGGTCGCCTGAAATCGTGCGAGGAGCGGTAAAAGAAAGTATCCAACTCCTTGTATGCCTGTTTTAATTCGCTGGTGCGCTTGCTCACTTCCTCTTCGAGGTTGCGGTTAATTTCATTAATGGTTTGGTTGGCCTCCAGCAGTTCTTCGGATTGTGCCTGTATTTCTTCCTGCTTTTCTGCCAGTTGCCGGTTTAGTTTAGTAAGCTCCAGGTTAGCTTCGGTAAGCTCTTCCGTTTGAGTTTGGATCTCCTCGTGCTGTTCCTTGATTTCAAAATGAGCACGCTGGATGGCTTTTTTCGATTTGTAAATATTCCAGGCAAGTGCACTGATTAATACAAACGCCAGTAACCCCGAAGCAATGATTACCCGTTGAATGTTCAGTTGCGAAAGCTGAAGCTTTAACTTGTTCTCCTGAAGCACTTTCTCCTGGCTTAACAGCTTAATCTGCTGCTCCTTCTGCTCTATCTGGTATAATGCCTGCTTCTCGGCAAGTTTAGCCTTGCTGCTGGTGGTGTAAATGCTGTCGTTCAGCACTTTAGCCATGCGCTGGTATTCGAAAGCCTGCTTATAATCCTTGCGGGCGCTATAGAAATCAGCATAATTCTCATAATTATTCTTAAGCAGCAAACGCGAATTTGTTTCACGGGCAGCGGTGTTGGCCTTGCGCAGATACATTTCAGCCTCACCAAATCGGTTAAGCCGCATTAAGGTTTTTGCAATGGCGTTATAGGAAATGCCCTGGCTGAGTTTATTGGTTACCCGTTCTTCAACACTGATGGCCTGTTTCTGAAGTGCAAGCGCCTTTTCGAACTGGCCCATGGCTTCATACACCAGCGAGAGATTAAAGGTGGCAGCGGAGATGCCCTCCAGGTGACCGATCACTTCGCGGATTTGCTTCGATTTTTCAAGTTCTTTAATCGCCTCGGTATACCGCTTTTGCAGCAGGTAAATTAAGCCGCGGATGTTATGGCAGTACGACAATTTGTGCTGATCGCCAATCTCTTCGCTCAACACTTGTGCGTGGTTAACATAATCCAGGGCAAGGTCATAGTTCCCCAATTCCTTATACACCCAAGCCAACTCACTGTAAGCTGTTGCCGTGTGCATGCGCAGGTTATGCTTCTCAGTAATTTTAAGCACCTCGTAAAAGTATTTTGCCGCCAGTTCAAACTGGCCAAGGTCTTCATAAATTTCACCTATGGTTTGGTGAACTTCGGCCTGCTGTGGCGGGTACTGGTATTCTTTAAGCAATTCTAATGCTTCAAACGCTTCTTCAAGCGCTTCGGAGTACTT
>JAGUUF010000003.1 GCA_020063545.1 Cytophagales bacterium | reverse complement strand
TTGAAGGCACTGTTATCAACCGCTGCTTTGCGCACAATCAGGCCGTCAACCAGTTTGGCAAGCGCGGCCGGGGTTACCTGCTGCCTGGCATCGCTCCAGGCCGCATCGGGGTGAATATGGCTTTCAATCATCAGCCCGGCCATGTCGAGGTCGAGCGCCTTCTGCGCAATGAACGGTATGAGTTCGCGTGTTCCGCAGATGTGGCTGGGGTCGCACAGGATGGCCAGTTCGGGCACACGTGTTTTCAGGTCAATGGCCAGGTCCCACATGGGCGCATTGCGGAACGGCCCCTTTTCAAACGAAGAAAATCCGCGGTGGATGGCCGCCAGTTTGGTAATGCCGGCCTTGTTCAGCCGTTCAAGCGCACCCATCCATAATTCAATGTCGGGGTTCACCGGGTTTTTAACCAGCACCGGGATGTTAACCCCGCGCAGGGCATCGGCAATCTCCTGCACCGAAAACGGGTTAACCGTAGTCCTTGCTCCTACCCAAAGTATGTCCACACCATGTTTCAGGCATAACTCCACGTGCTGTGCATTGGCTACTTCGGTAGCTACGGGCAAGCCGGTTTCACGCTTTGCCTGCACCAGCCAGGCAAGCCCATCGGTGCCGGCACCTTCAAACTGGCCGGGGCGTGTGCGCGGCTTCCAGATGCCCGCCCGCAGTACGCTCACCTTGCCGGTGGCAGCCAGTTGTATTGCCGTACTGAGCAACTGGGTTTCGGTTTCGGCACTGCACGGGCCGGAGATGAGCAGCGGCCTGCCGCTGGGGGCGTTGGGAAACCATGAGGTAAGCGGTTCGGGTTGTATTTCCTTTTTCATGCGTTTTGTTTTTCAGGTCTATGGGTTGATTTTACTTCGATGCCATCGAGTATTCTGCGGATTTGGTTCGCCTCGCGCAGCGTGCGGTGAAGTTCACCGGTGTTGCGCTTCAGGAGGTGGTACTGAAAGCGCTGCAGGTGAAGGATGTACTCCTGCAGGGCCTGGCTCAGGTACTCCATGTTCTGTTCAAAAATTGGAGCCCACATGTCGGGCGAACTTTTAGCCAGCCTTACGGTGGAAGCAAACCCGCTGCCGGCCAATACGGCAATGTTTTTTTCATCCTTCTCTATGTCGAGCACGGTTTGGCCGAGCAGGAACGAACTCACGTGCGACAGGTGCGATACATAGGCCACATGGCGGTCGTGCTCATCGGGCTGCATGAAAATGGTTTGCATGCCCAGCACCTCAAAGAACCGGAGAGCGGTTTGCAGGGCATCGTCAGACGATTTTTCTGGTTCGCAGATGATGTTGGTTTTATTGCGAAACAACCCGTTTAAGGCCGCGGCCGGCCCGGAGTTTTCCGTACCCGAAATCGGGTGGCCCGCTACAAACCGGCTTCGCTTGGGGTGGGCGCCCACCGCTTTGCAGATGAGTGATTTGGTGGAGCCGGTGTCAACCACTACGGCACTGTCTTTAATAATATCGAGTACAGCCGGCAAAAATGCCTGGATGGCATTTACCGGTATGGCCAGCACCACCAGGTCGGCCGTGGAGAGCGCTTTCCCCTCCTGCTCAACCTTATCCACCAGGTTAAGGCGAAGTGCCTGCAGGGCATGGTCGGCATTCAGGTCAACCCCGGTAACGTCAGTATATAAACCCGACTTGCGCAAATCAATGGCTATGGAACCGCCAATCAGTCCTAAGCCGATTATCGTTGCTTTGTTTGTCATGCCGCGTTGCTTTGTTTTTGTTTTACCGTATTCAGTTGCCGTATCCGCTTCGCAGCCTCCAGGATTTGTTCTTCCGGGTTGCACAACGAAATGCGGACGAACCGTGCACCGTTTTTACCGAACACAAACCCGGGCGTAATAAATACACGGGTTTCGTGCAGCATGTCGTCAAGCCACTGTTCAACATCCGGCACATCGTCAGGCGCTTTTGCCCAGATGAACAACCCCGACTGGTCGGTACTATACCTGCATTGGAGATCGTCCAGCAACCGGCAGGCGGCCTGCCTGCGTTTGCGGTAAACTGCGTTAAGCGATTCCGTCCACGTGTTGCCTGTGCGCAAGGCTTCGGCAGCAGCATGCTGCACCGAAAGAAACATGCCGGAGTCCATGTTGCTTTTAAACCGGAGGATGGCATCGATGTATTCAGGTCTGCCCGCCACCCAGCCTACGCGCCAGCCGGCCATGTTGTGCGATTTGCTGAGCGAGTTGAGTTCCAGCGCAACATCCTGCGCACCATTAACCGAAAGCAAACTGAGCGGGCGGTCGTTAAGAATCAGGCTGTATGGATTATCGTTTACCAGCAGAAACTTATTTTCCGTGGCCAAGGCAACCAACTCCTTCAGTTCATCCGGTGTGGCTACGATGCCGGTGGGCATGTGCGGAAAATTTATCCACATAATTTTTACGTTGGATAAATCCTGCTGCCGCAAGGCCTGCACATCAATCTTCCAGTTGTTTTCTTCTGTCAGGTTATAGGTGCGCAGGGTTGCACCGGCAAGGCGGGCGGCAGCGGCATACGTGGGGTAGCCCGGATCGGGCACCAGCACGGCATCGCCCTCATTCAAAAAAGCCATGCTGATGTGCAGGATACCTTCCTTCGACCCCATGAGCGGAAGAATCATGGTGTCAGGGTTAAGCACAGTTTTATACACCCGGTTGCTGAAATCAGCAATTGCCTGGCGCAGGGCAGGCACACCGCGGTAGTTCTGGTACCCATGGTGTGCCGGCTGCATGGCCGATACCATAAGTGTTTCGATCACTTCGGGCGGTGGCGGCAAATCGGGACTGCCGATGCCCAGGTTGATAACGGGATAACCGGGTGTACCGAGCCTGCGCACTTCGGCCAGTTTCCGGCTGAAGTAGTACTCTTCAACTCCTTTAATCCGCTTTGATGGTTCTATCAGCATGTCAGGTATATTCAATTTTTGCTTTCTTGTATTCGCCCAGGATGTTCAGGTTCTTTACCTGGTGCATCACTTCATTCATCGCATCTTCGTATTGCTTTCGCCTTGTCCATTCCACATCCACATGAATGGCGTACTCACTCGGTTTGCCGATAATGGGTATGGACTGGATTTTGGTGAGGTTAATGCGGTGTGATTTAAAAACCGTTAACGCATCGGCCAGGCTGCCCACTTCGTTGGCAACTTCAAAACACAGCGAGGCCTTATTGCATGGGGCCTTTCCGTTTGAACGCCTGGTGAGTACAAGAAAGCGCGTGAAATTCTTCTTATGGGTTTCAATTCGTTTCTCCAGCATTTGCAACCCGAACTTTTTTGCTGCCTGCTCGTTGGCAATGGCTGCCGTGTTTTTCAGTTTCTTTTCTTTTACCCGCCTGGCCGAATACGCTGTGTCATCGCTTTCGCGGATTTCAACACCATTCAGGTTTTGCAGGAACTCCGAACATTGGCGGATGGCCATCGGGTGCGATTCAATAACCCGTATGTCGCGCAGGGTTGTTCCGGGAAGTGCCAGCAGGTGAAGGTGAATGGGCAGGTAAAGTTCGCCAACAATGCTGAAGTGGTGCTGCTGCAGCAGGAAGTAGTTTGGCAAAATGCTGCCGGCAATGGAATTTTCAATTGCCATCACGGCATAATCAACGTTGCCCAGGCTCAGCACCCGGCATTCCTCATGGAAGGTCAGGCACTCTACCGTTTCAATGGCGTTGCCGAAGTACGCTTTAGCAGCCACCTCGTGAAAGCTGGTGGCTATCCCCTGAATGGCAACCCGTGTCTTTTTATTTTTTATCATCACTGATTCATTTAACCCACCCCAACTCCCCCTTGAGGGGGAGGCAGGAGGGGGTGGTTAAAACAAAAAGTCCCGGAGGGTATCCGGGACTTTCTGCGTTTTGCTTTTATCGTTTCATCAACAACAAATTACTCCTCGCTCAATCCCGGGCCGGGGCTGAAAAAAGAAATAATAAAAATAAAACCACTTGTTGCTGAACATAGTTATCTCAAATCGTGCCCTAAGAAAGATGATTTTAATTTGCCGTGCAACGGCTGAATAAAACTTTTTTTGAACCGAATGCCCGTTAGCCGGTTTGATCCGGTGCCGCCTGCAACCTACCTTTATTGCCTAATCAGCCATACAGCCATGAAAAAAACGTTTGCACTCCTCTTTATTATCGGCCTGGTTTCGTGTAGTAAAAACAAAGACAACAAGGCCAGCGACCCCGAAACGGACGACCCCAACAAGGTTTTGTATAACCAGGTTATGGACATTCACGATGAGGTAATGCCCCGGATGGACGACATCATGCGCCTTAAACGCGAACTGAAAGAGTCGATTGAGAAAAGCAACAACCTGGTGCCCGAAAAGAAAAAAGAACTGGAGCAAAAAATCCTTCAACTCGATTCGGCCGGCAAGGCCATGATGGCCTGGATGAACGACTTCAGGCCAGAAGAATATACCGGTGAAGACTTGCGCGACTACCTGGAGTCGGAGAAAGAGCGGGTTACAAAAGTTAAGGAACTGATGCTGGAGGCCATTCAGAAAGCGAAGGAAAACTAACCTTACCGGATGCTGCAGCCGGGAGGGCGGTGCTCGGCAACTTCAATGCGTTGCCCGGCCAGTACGTTTTCAATGGCATCAGTCAGGTAAGCCTCCCGTACGTCATCAGCCGACTGCGGGCTGTCGTCAATCGCCCCGCGGTAAACCACCGTAAATTTCTGTCCGGTATTCTTCAACACAAAACATTCCGGGGTTTTGCGCGCGTTAAAAGTTTTCAGTTCAACCTGGTTTTTATCCAACAAGTAAGGGATGGTTATCTTTTGCTGAAGAAGATGGTTCTTCAGCAGTTCGCCTGCATGCACTTCATCCGAATTGGAGTTGATAAGCAAAACAGGAAATCGCCCGTTATAGGTTTCGGCTATCGTTACGATGCGGTCCATGTAGTATTTATCATACGGGCAGTCGTAGCTCACAAAAATTACCACCACGCCTGCATATTTCAGGTAATCGCGAAGGTGAACGGTTTTCCCATCAGCCGCGTTGGGCAGGCTGAAATCGGCTACCACCTGCGCCTTCACAGAGACGGTAACAACCAGAAAAAATAAAATCCACTTCATGTATTAACGGTTCATCACCAGCACAAAGTCATCCAGCAGGTAATAGTGCAAGGTAACACGGGTTTCGGTATTGTTCACAATAATCCTGCCATGCAACGGCCCTTCGGTTTCGAGCCGGAAGGGGTCAATCAGCAGGTTTTCGGAGAACACCACATCGCGCCTGCCATAAATTTTCATCAGGGTTTCCTTGCCGCACCAGTAAACGGTGTGCTTCACCACATCCCTGCCGGCATCGCGCAGTTCGGTAATGTGAAAAATCCGCGGGCCCATGCCCAGCAGTTTCGGGTTAACCTGTTCCAGGTCAATGCCGGCCGGCTTACCGGCATTAAGCAAGGCGGCCACAAACGGAAACGAATGCGTAAGCGATACCTGCCAGTCGCAATTCTTTAACAGCGGTTTTCCAAATTCATCTTTCGCCAGCCCATGAAAGGCCAGGCCTGCTCCTTCCATGAGCTGTTTTACCAAAACGCGACCGGCAATAAACTCAAGGCGCTTATTCGGATGCCGGATGGTATCCGGTATAACTTCCAGCCCTTGGGCCTGCTCAACAAGGCTAAACTCATCCTCTTCAATTTTCCAAACACCCCACGCGCGTGCAGGCGATGTTTCGGTTTTGGTTATTGGCATCGGGTTATCCAACTTTGCGGATTCAAGATGCAAAAAATACTTTTTACAACCTGCCCGTTGCTATGCCCGTTTCGGTAAAAAAGCTCCATACGTTTACCGGCCACCGCGACAGCGTGTACACGTTGCAACCCTCCGGTACCGATTCAGTTTTCTTCAGCGCATCCGGTGACGGCATGGTGGTAAAATGGAACCTGGATACTCCGGATGAAGGCGAACTTATCGCCCAACTGCCCAACTCGGTTTACGCCCTGCATTTTCACGGGCCGTCCGGACTGCTGGTGGCCGGGCAGAATTACGCAGGCATCCATGTGCTCGACTGGAAGAATAAAAAAGAAATTGGATCGTTAAAACTAAACGGAGCCGCTATTTTCGATGTGCAATCCACAGAAAACAGGTTGTTTGCCAGCACCGGTGACGGAACATTGTTTGTAATTGATTTGAACACCCTTCGGGTGACCGACCGGATAAAATTTTCAGATAAGAATGTTCGCACCATGGCGGTGAATGAAAAGGCGAACGAACTGGCTGTTGGGTACAGCGATCACCACATCCGCATTTTAAACCTGGATACATTGACCCTGAAGTACGATATTCCTGCCCACGGCAATTCGGTTTTTACCGTGCGGTACATGCCCGGCCAACACTACCTGCTTAGCGGCTCGCGCGATGCGCGCCTGAAAGCCTGGGATATAAAAAACGGTTACAGCCTTGCCGGTGAGGTGGTGGCACACTTGTACGCAATTAATCACCTTGATTTTAGCCCGGATTTAAAACATTTCGTAACTTGTAGCCTGGATAAGTCGATAAAAGTGTGGGAGGCTGCCGGGATGCGGCTGCTTAAGGTAATTGACAAAGGGCGCCACGCAGGGCACGGCACTTCGGTTAACCGGGTGCTGTGGACGAACCACAACAACCGCCTGCTCAGCGCCAGCGATGACAGAACAATTTCCGTTTGGGATATTGCCATAGATGAAGACGCGCGTTGACCTGATTTTTTACCGCGCCTGATTTTTTAAACTAAACAACACGGTTATGAAAATTACACCGCTCGAAATCCGCCAGAAGAACTTCGAAGTAAACTTCCGGGGCTACAACAAAGATGAAGTGAACGCCTTCCTGCTTACCCTTTCGCAGGAATGGGAACGCCTGGTTGATGAAACCAAGGAACTGCGCTTAAAACTGGAGGCTTCCGAAAAAGAAGTAGCCAAGCTGCGCGAAGTGGAGGGCTCGCTGTTCAAAACGCTGAAGACCGCAGAAGATACCGGTTCGAACCTGATAGAACAATCGCGGCAAGCTGCCGAACTGCTGCTTCGTGAAACCCAGCTTAAAGCCGATGCTGTACTTAACGAAGCCAAAACCAAAGCCAAAGACCTTACCGATGAAGCCGAACTTCACTCGCGCCAGCGCCTGGCCGAAATGGAAATGCGCCTGAAAGCCCTTGCCGAAAATTATAAGAAACTGGAAAACACCCGCGATGACCTGCTGCATGAGCTTAAACGCATTGCCCAGGATACCATGGAACGTGCTGAACGAATCCGCAACAACAATAAAGACTTTGATGTAGATCAACACGTATCAACTGCCACCAAAGAACTGCATAAAGTGGTTTACCCCAACAGGCACGTTGACTCCGCCCCTCCGAAAGCCGCAACTCAACCTGTGCCTCCGCCCAAAGAGCCAGTTCTTCCTGAACCGGAGCCGGAATTGGTAATGGAACAAACCGTAGTGGTTGAGGCAAAAGCCGCCAAAAAGATCACTTCGTTTTTTGACGAGATTGGATGACCGGACGTATTGCGCTTGAAGGGTTGGAGTTTCATGCCTTTCATGGCGTGTACCCGCACGAACGTGAATCGGGCAACTGGTTTGAAGTAGACATATCGGTAGAAACCGACCTGGCCAAAGCTGCACAAACCGATGACCTGACCCAGGCTGTTAACTACGAGAGCCTTTTCAGGATTGTGAAGGAAGAAATGGAAAAGCCCTCGCGCCTGCTCGAAAGCGTGGCCGGAAAAATTATTGACGATATTTTTCAGCAATTGCCCGCGGTTACCGAGGTGTCGCTGAAGATTTCAAAAATCAACCCGCCCATCGGGGGTAAATGCAAACGGGCAAGTGTGGAGGTTAAGCAGATAAGAAAAAAGTAGTGCACACGGGTAAAACACTATCCTTGAAAAATCTTGAAGATTGGTTTGAAGACCTTTGGAATATAATTTCGGATCTTCATATTTCATTAAATAACATACTACGTCTAAAGGAAGAACGATATAAGTATGAAGAGCAGATTAAGAGGCACGGATTTTTTCAACATCATTGGTATCAACTGAAATTCGTTCTAATCGTACAACTTGCTAAGCTATTTAGTAGTAGTCCAAATCAAAAACGTTCCTTCCACAAACTATTTCGCTGCTTTATTGAGGAACATTATCATAGTGATATTGTATTATTACTTCAGTCTAATAATGATAAATCGCTTTCCCACCTCGCCAAATCCAGGCAAGAAATAGAAAACACAGTCAAAGAACTACAGTATGAAATCCAGGGATTTAATAAAACTATTCAAAAAGTAGTAAATGCCAGGGATAAAGTCTATGCGCATCACGATCCTAATATAACCGTACAAGCAATATCGCCTGACGAACTTAAGACATTGGTTGAACTGAGTGCAAGAATTTATAATAGCATACGTGGTAAGCTTTTTAATTCTTATGCAAAGTTCACATTTGTATCCGACTGGGACATCGATTTTGTATTACGCGAGATTTCTCAGAATAGAGAAAATAAGTTAATTCAATTTTCTAAAAAAAAGGAGTAGATAAAAAATTCCATAAGCCATCGAAAAAATTCAAAAAAGTGGAGCCGCAGGGAATCGAACCCTGGTCCAGAGAAGATGACCCCGAACGTTCTACATGCTTAGTTGCCTTTTGTTGTCGGGAGTGGCAAGGCAGGCAACCACCTGAGCTACTCCTTAGCCGCTTGTCTTAGCCGTGCTTAGCGACATCGCACGGAGCGGTTTTGCTGAACGACACCGCTATGCCAGCGCCCGCAAAACAAAGGCGCTGAGCGATGATGGCCTGGCGCGTCTTACGCGCCATACGCTGAACCTAACGTACCGTCAGATTAAGCAGCCATGGCGTAAGTATTCTCGCCACGTATGGTTTAGGGCTATCTGTTAAGGCTCTCACCCCATGAGCCTGCATGCTGCATCCGGCTTCACACAGCCTGTCAAAACCGGTCGGCCCCAGTAATTCAAACAACGTCAGGCAATTGGCCTGCGGCCATTGCTCTTCATCTACAAATATAGACTGAAAAAGGTTTCGTACCCGGCCGCTGACGGATATGGATAATTGTCGGCCACATTCTATCTTGCCCCCGCATGGATAATTTTGTGGTATCGGCACGCAAATACCGCCCCACCGGCTTTGACGAGGTAGTGGGCCAGGAACATATTACCACTACCCTTAAAAATGCCATTGATTCGAACAAACTTGCCCAGGCATTGCTCTTCTGCGGCCCCCGCGGTGTAGGCAAAACCACCTGCGCCCGCATTGTGGCCCGCCTGATAAACGGGTTCGAAGAGAAAACCGAGCTCAATTCGCTCAACATCTTCGAACTGGATGCCGCCTCCAACAATTCGGTTGATGACATCCGTAACCTGATTGACCAGGTGCGCTACCCGCCCCAGTTCGGCAAGTATAAGGTGTATATTATTGACGAGGTGCACATGCTCTCCAACGCGGCCTTCAACGCCTTTTTAAAAACGCTGGAAGAACCGCCCTCTTATGCCATCTTCATCCTGGCCACCACCGAAAAACATAAGGTTATTCCAACCATTCTTTCACGGTGCCAGATTTTCGATTTTAACCGAATCCAGATCTCGGATATAGCCAAGCACCTGAAAAAAGTTGCCGACCGGGAGTCCATACCAGCCGAAGAGGAGGCCCTGCACCTGATTGCCCAGAAAGCCGATGGCGCCCTGCGCGATGCGCTTTCTATTTTTGATTTGATGGTAACCTATTCTTCCGGAAAGGGCATCACCTTCAGCGATGTAATCAACAACCTGCACATCCTTGACTACGACTATTATTTTAAAGTTGTTGACGGACTGCTGAGTGAAAATCACACCACCCCCCTGCTGCTTCTCGATGAAATTCTGCGCCATGGGTTTGACGGACAAAATTTTATTACCGGACTAAGCGAGCATTTCAGGAACCTGCTCGTATCGCAGGATGCCCGCACCGTGCAACTTATGGAGGTGCCCGAAAGTGTAAAAAACAAATACAGCAAACAGGCGAAGGCAACATCTCCTTCCCTGCTGCTGTCGTGGCTGAGCATTGCCAACCAGTGCGACATCAATTACAAAATGAGTAAAAACCAGCGGCTGTCGGTTGAACTGGCCCTGATGAAAATGGCCCATGTGCAGTCGGTGTTGAACTTACGTTCAACAGAACAGGGCGAAAGCTCAAAAAAAAAAGTACTGACGGTGCCACAGCCGTAGTTGCGGATACAGCCTCAGAAGCAAAAAAAAGTGAGCCGGCAGTAACCCCGCTGCCTACACCTCAAACCGCAACACAGAAAACCGAGGGCATGCCCGGCACACGCGCGTCCAAAACCATCAGGCTTTCGGCTATTCATACAAAACTCAGCAACGACAAACCGGGGAACAAAAAGACTGAACCGCAGAAAGAACACACAACAGAAAACCGGGACTTCACCCCCGAACAACTGAAGGCCGTATGGCAGCAATTTGCCGAAACAAAAAAGGCATACGTGGCCGAATACCATTTGCTGTCGCAGCCCTATGAATTAAACGCGACCACCATCACCCTGTTTTTGCATAACCCGGTGGAGGAAACCCTGCTTCAGAACCTGCGCAGCGACCTGGTGGCTTTCCTGCGTACACAGCTCGGCAACCAGGCCATCCAGGTGGTGGGCGAAATGCGAACCATTGAGGAGACCGGCATTCTGTATACAAATCGCGAAAAATTCGAGCACTTAGCGAAAAAGAACCCCTTGCTCAAGGAGTTGAAAGACCGGCTTGGGCTGGAAACCGATTTCTGAAACTCCTACCTTCGTATCCTAACCGGATGGGATATGAAAGCAGTCCTGATTATTTTAGTGGGGAGTTTTGCCACACTTTTTGCTGCAGGCCAGCAGCAACCAACCCGTAATACCATGTACGTTGAGCGTAACGTGTTCTACCTGAAATTCGGTGCAAGCCGGGAGGCCATTCCGATGTGGAGGGAATACCTGCAACGGGTTCATCAGCGCGACCCCAATGTGCATGCGCGCCTGCTCACGGATGTTTCCGGGCCGGCTTATTCCCTTATCCTCGAAATAGAATATGAAACCTTCAGCGAAATGGAGCCTTCGGAATGCCGGTTAACCAACCAGACCGACTGGAAAGATTTCTATCAAAAGTTTATTCCGCTTTGCGAAAAAGCCGAGCGCACCTACTACAAAAAACAACTGCAGTTTTAGCAGTTATTTCTTCTCTTCAAAATTCTGAAACGAGTACAGGAAGCCGATGTTAAATAGCTGGCTTAGCTGAACCCCGCTGTCCTGGTCAAAATCGTACAAGGCAATAATGCCAAGGTTTACATTTACAAACCGGTTAACCTTAGCCGCCAGGTTCAGATCAAGCCGGTGGTCAATGGTTTTGGCTTCCAGGGTTTCGTAATTGGCAAACGCCATGTAGCGCCATTTCAGGTTCATGTTTTTGGCAATGTCTTTATTGAAATCGGCAATCAACTGAAAAGCCAGCCACTCGGTGCGGGTGCTCTCGCCCACCGTTACGCCATACGGGCTGGTTGTGCTTACGGCATCAAACCTACCGTTATTGTCCTGCACAACAGTTATCCTGGGAGAAAACGGGGAGAGCCGGATTTTGAAATAATCTGCCGGCCGGTACTCGGCACCCCACGAAGAGGTGATGAATGCCGGTGCAAGAAAATCAGAAATTAAGTTCCGTGTATCGTCATCGTTAAACCGGTAGCCGGGCGCAAACTGGCTTAGAAAGTTTAAAGATGTGTACAAATCCCACTTCGGGCTCACCGAGTATCCAAGCTTGGTATCAAAAAAAATCCGGTCAACAGTTTTGCGAAAGCCCTGCCCCTCGTTGTTCACAAACCCATACAGAAAATCCAGTTCATTGTCCCACGAGGTTTTGTTCTGCCTAAAATTGGCTTTATAGTTTACCAGTGCGTTTAACCCGATGGAGTTAACCCCGCCACCCTTCCAGTTGGAGGAGAATGAGGCCTGGTTAAGGTTTAAGGCCGAAGTGAATTTCTTTTTCCAGTTTGAGGTGGTGTCGGGTTTAACAACTTGTGCCATCGCAACACCGGTACTGAAACAAACAACCAGTATCCATGACGTGACGTTTTGTGATTTCATAAGAGGCTATAAATTTTTTGGAAAATAGCCTCAAATCCAGTAAAAGAACAAGCCCGGCTAAATATTGTTCAACTTGATTTCTTCGAGCGATACTTCGGTGAGGGGCTTGGTAATAAACTTGATGACGTGGTTGTTATTGATAATTTTATCAATATCGCGTTTATTATCCGAGCTGGAGAGGATAATAACTTTGCACTTGTTGCGTACCAGCTCATTGAATTTTTCAAACTCGTAGAGAAATACAAACCCGTCAACAATCGGCATGTTAATGTCCAGGAAAATCAACGAAGGGATATTTTCCGGGTGTTTTTCATTTTCTTTCAGGTAATCAAGGGCGGCTTTTCCTGAGTTTTTTACTTCCACCCGCTTGGAGAACTGCGTAATCTCAATAATGCGCTTGCTGATAAAATTATCGGTCTCGTTATCATCAACCAACATCACCAGATCTAAAGACTTTGCAACCGATTGCGTTAGCATTTCAAATCAAAATTAAATCTTATCGAAGACCTCAAAATTATTCCTTTTTATCTAAAATGAAGCGCTTGCAAAAATAAAAACAACCACTCAGGTAATATTCACGGCTTATTCGTATAAAATCGGGGGCTATTGACGCTGGATTTTTAGTTTCTCACCGGCCGACACCGTAAAATCCGTTTTGCCGTTCCAATCCATTAGTTGTTTAATGGTTACGCCATGTTCGCGGGCAACACTGTATAACGTATCGGTAGTTTTTACTTCATAGATAATGAACCCTGCAGCCGGTTGCACATTTTCTTCGGGCGCACGGATATGCAGCACCTGGCCGGGTTTAATGCCCTGCCCTACAGTAAGGTTATTCCAGCCGGCCAGTTCCATTACCCCAACGCCATACTTTTTTGCAATGCCGTAAAGCGTTTCACCGGCCGCAACAACATGTTGCTCAGGCACGGCAGGTGCCGGCATTACCTGGCCATCGAAAGCCTTATCCTGCTCAACGGGCTGCGGGGCAGTAACCGGAAGTTCCACAGAAGCATCGGTTGCCGGAATTGCTTCTATACCATTTGAAGAAGAAACAACCCAGTTAAAGGCATCGTCAGCACTTAGTTCAACCACGGGCGTATCCATATCCGGTTGGCGCACCGGTCCGCTGGAGGTGAGGTATACAATGGTTCCTTCTTTTAGCCGGCTTTCGGCAAGCCCTGGATTAAATTTTTTTAACCGCCTCAGTTGCACACCATAGCGATGGCTCACCGACCAGAGCGTTTCGCCTGATGCAGCAAGGTGCCGGGGAACCGCTCCCTGGTTTTTTTTCTTGCGGGTATAGTAATAAGTGTCGGCAATTAGCGGGTCGCTGATGGACAGGTCGTTGAATTTAAGAAAAGCCGAAAGCCCGATGCCTGCACGTTTTGCCAGCGTGGCAGCGGTTTCGCCAGTCATTGCCTTAATGGCGGGTATGCCGTTTAGTACTTTCACGTCATTTGTACCTGCCTGGCCCGAACGGGCTTCAATTTTGCCCGGGGTTTCGGCCAATGGCCGTTGGGCTGACTCGTTGTTTCTGGCAACAGCTGCATAAACACCTTTCTCGCGCCCCTCAACCGGAATGATAACGGCATACCTTCGGTCGTCCGGAATGTGGGTTTTCCGAATCCACTTGTTGTACTCGGTAAGTTTCTCTTCAGTTATATCAATTTCGCGGGCAATATCACCCAGTGTTTTCTTCCGGTGGTTGGTAAACGTGAGCAGTTTAACCTCGGGTGTTCCGGTTACCGCACCCTCGAACGCCACTTTATGGGCCAGGAATTTTTTTACATACCAATACGTGCTGCTGGTTATTTCCATGTGCTTTGCACCGCTTTCATAATCTTCATAAGCACGCATTACCGCACCGGCACCCATCTGGTATGCCTGGAGGGCATACAGCCAGTTGTTAAAATAGTAGTTGTTCTTCTTCAGGTACTGGGCAGCAGCCCGGGTTGATGAAACAATGTTCATGCGCTCATCAATTTCGTTGTCAACACGCAACCCCATTTCGATGGCGGTAAAATCCTTGAATTGCCAGAACCCAACCGCATTGGAAACCGAAACAGCATCGGCAATCAACGCGCTTTCCTGCAGCACCAGGTATTTGAAATCATCGGGCACGCGCTCTTCTTTAAAAATCTGTTCGATAATCGGAAAGTAGGTCCTGGCCCGCTCCACTTTAACTTCGAAATATTTGGGGTACAGCGTAAGCGCATCGACATCTTTTTGAATTTCCCTGCGCGCATCATCGCGGATGCTCAGGGTAATGCCGGCAACATGCATTTTATGTGGCACCTGGGGGCTTTGCGCTGCCGAAAAAACAGGCAAGAGTAAAAAAAGGAAGGCTGCGAATCGAATCATACGTTTAAAAAATGGCCAGCCAAAAAATTTAATTATGTAGTCGTCCTACGACTTGAAGTCGTAGGACGACTTAATCTTCCGCGCAATCATTATGCCATCGCGCACCGGAAGCAATACATTCTCAACACGGTTATCCTCCTGAACTTTGCGGTTAAACTCCCGGATTGCCCGTGTGTCCTTATCGGGCTTTTCATCGAGCACCTTTCCGCTCCATAACACGTTGTCGGCCAGGATGTAACCTCCCAAAGGTACGAGATTGAACACTAAATCGTAATAGCGTACGTAATTTTCTTTGTCGGCATCAATAAAAACCAGGTCGAAAGGTCCGGTTAAGGTCGGAATGATTTCCAATGCGTTACCAATACGATAGTCAACCACCTGATCGAGCCCGGCAGCATGAAAATATTTTCTAACGCGATCCTCCAGCTCTTCGTTAATGTCGATGGTAACGAGTTTGCCTCCTTCCCGTAATCCTTCGGCCAGGCATATGGCCGAGTAGCCGGTGTAGGTTCCGATTTCCAAAATGGATTTTGGCCTGACCATGTGGCTGATCAAAGACAGCACCCTGCCCTGCAAATGGCCTGAAAGCATACGCGGCATCAATACCTGGGCGTGTGTCTCCCGGTTTACCTGCTGCAACAGGTGGCTTTCGGGCGTTGTGTGTGCTTCGGCATAGCGGCTTAAGGAGGGATCAAGTATATCCATAACCTGATAAAAATAGGTTGTTTCCATGTCTGTCCCAACTGCGAACAGGAATGCCCGCCAACGGGCAACCG
>JAGUUF010000332.1 GCA_020063545.1 Cytophagales bacterium | reverse complement strand
TAAAATCATCGGTATTGCTTCGGTTGGGTTGCTACAGTTCACCATCTGGATAGTGTTAATTACCGTGTTATCATCGGGTGTCATGGCTTATTTCGGAATGAAGATGCCGCAGCAGCAGATGATGGAAGAGGTAACCCGGCAAATAGATAACGAAGAGGCTAAAGATGCCATTGAATCGCAGAACTCGAAAATCTCCGGATTCTTTACACAAATGAATCAACTGCCGTTTGCGCGTATTGCTGCTGTATTTGTATTCTATTTTCTTGGAGGCTACCTGCTGTACGGGGCCCTGTTTGCAGCCGTGGGCTCGGCTGTTGACTCCATCCAGGAATCCCAGCAATTCCAGTTTCCGATTACCCTGCCGCTGCTGATTGGCTACATGGGCCTGTTCCTGTTCATTCTACGCGACCCGCACGGCCCGGTAAGTTTCTGGCTGTCCGTCATTCCATTCACCTCACCGGTTGCTATGGTAGGGCGCATCGCGTTTGGCGTGCCCGACTGGCAACTTGCTTTATCCATGCTCTTGTTAGTAGGTGGTTTTTTGTTCACCACGTGGATAGCCGGGCGCATTTACCGCGTTGGCATTCTGATGACCGGCACCAAAGTGAATTACAAAGTGCTTGCAAAATGGTTTATGCTGAAGAGCTGACCAGGCGTTGACCTTATTAAAACCGGGTGTAGCACATCCGGTTTTTTTATCTATTTTAATCGGCTTTTAGCCGGTTAAATGGCCCGAACCGAATCGTACAGCGGCAATACCAACCTGAAATGGATTGTGCTGGGAGTTTCCATACTCATCAGCATCGGCTCCATTTATTATACCGATGTGCTGGTAGACGAACTGAAGCAGCGTGAGCGCCAGCAGGTTGAGTTGTTTGCCAAAGCGCTGGAATACACCCTCAATGAACAATCAAATGATAACATCCTGTTCGTAACGGATGAAATCATTTTTAAAAACAATTCCATTCCCACCATCTGGATTACCAAAGACGGTGACTACCAACACCGCAACATTGATATTAAAGACGATTGGCCCCCCGCACGGAAAAAAAAGGTACTGGAAGAATCACTGCAGGAAATGAGGGCGCGCTACGAACCGATACAGATGACCTACCGGAACGAGAACGGAGAAGTGGAAAACTACGGGTACGTTTATTACAAAAATTCGTTTTTGCTTACCCAACTGATTTACTACCCGTTTATCCAGCTTTCGGTAATTGCCGTTTTTGCGTTTATTTCCTACCTGGCCTTTAATTATTCCAAGGTTGCCGAACAAAACCAGGTATGGGTTGGGCTTGCCAAAGAAACCGCCCACCAGCTGGGCACACCGCTTTCATCGCTGATGGCATGGGCCGAGGTGCTGCGTGATGATCCCAACCTGAAGAACAAAGAGATTGTTGATGAACTGGAGAAAGACATCCGCAAACTTACCATAGTAACGGAACGCTTTTCAAGCATCGGTTCTGTTCCTGCCTTAAAGCCCGAAAATGTGGTAGCCCTGGTAAACAATGTTGTTCACTACCTGCGCCCGAGGGTTTCGTCAAAAATAAAGATTGAAGTTTTCTCACTCTCCGAAAACATCCAGGCCAATGTTCATGCCCCGCTGTTTGAGTGGGTGTTGGAAAATTTATGCAAAAATGCTGTTGACGCCATTGGCGCAACGGGAACCATCGCGATAAAAATTTTACGGGGCAGCGAAAGCAAGGTTTATATTGATGTTTCCGACACCGGTAAAGGAATAGCGCGCTCAAAAATCCCGATGGTTTTTAAGCCCGGCTTCACCACCAAAAAGCGCGGCTGGGGGCTGGGCCTTGCACTGGCCAAACGAATTATTGAAAACTACCACAAGGGCCGAATTTTTGTTAAGTCATCCGAAGAAAATCAGGGCACAACATTTCGCATTGCATTGAATACAGCCCCGTTATAAAGGGCTTTTCTGGTGATAATTATCAGCCAGGGGTTGTTGGCAGTAAGGGCTAATCCTGCTACTTTTGCGCCTGCCATGCCAGGGCGTGGCCGCTTGCAAAAAGCAGTTAATCCATATTTCAAAAACAAAAATATCAATGGCAAATATCGGTAAGGTTACCCAGGTTATCGGCCCCGTGGTTGACGTGGCGTTTGATGAACCGGGCTCTAAAATTCCCAACATTCTTGATTCCCTTGAAGTAACAAAACCTGACGGCACCCGCATTGTGCTGGAGTGCCAGCAGCACCTGGGCGAGGACCGCGTCCGGACCATCGCCATGGACGGTACCGAAGGACTTGTGCGGGGTATGAAGGTGGTGGATACCGGCATGCCGATTAAAATGCCCATTGGTGACGACATTAAAGGCCGCTTGTTTAACGTGGTGGGCGAAGCCATAGACGGCATTAAGCAACCCAAAGGCGACCAGGCCCTGCCCATTCACCGGTCGGCCCCTGCTTACGAAGATCTCTCTACTTCAGCTGAAGTGCTCTTTACCGGTATTAAAGTAATTGACCTGATTGAACCGTACGCTAAAGGCGGTAAGATTGGGTTGTTTGGCGGTGCCGGTGTAGGTAAAACCGTACTTATCCAGGAGCTAATCAACAACATTGCAAAAGCATACTCCGGTTTGTCTGTATTTGCCGGTGTGGGCGAACGTACGCGCGAAGGAAATGACCTGCTGCGTGAAATGATTGAAGCAGGCATTGTTAACTACGGTCCTGAATTTTTAAAGTCGCTGCATGCCGGTGGTTGGGACCTCTCCAAAGTTTCGGAAGATTCGTTGCGCGACTCCAAGGCAACCTTTGTATTCGGGCAGATGAACGAACCGCCCGGAGCGCGTGCACGCGTGGCCCTTTCGGGGTTAACCATTGCCGAGTACTTCCGCGATGGCGATGGTAAAGGAAAAGGCCGGGATATTCTCTTCTTTATTGATAACATCTTCCGGTTTACCCAGGCCGGCTCCGAAGTATCGGCCCTGCTCGGCCGGATGCCTTCAGCCGTAGGATACCAGCCTACGCTGGCTACCGAAATGGGTACCATGCAGGAGCGTATTACCTCCACCAAAAACGGTTCCATTACTTCGGTACAGGCCGTTTATGTACCTGCCGATGACTTAACCGACCCGGCCCCGGCTACCACCTTTGCCCACCTTGACGCGACCACCGTATTAAGCCGTAAGATTGCCGAACTGGGAATTTACCCAGCGGTGGATCCGCTGGATTCAACTTCGCGGATTTTGCGTGCCGATATTGTTGGCGAGGAGCACTACAACTGCGCACAGCGTGTAAAGGCCATCCTGCAGCGTTACAAAGAACTTCAGGACATCATCGCCATCCTGGGTATGGATGAACTGAGCGATGAAGACAAGCAGGTAGTGCACCGCGCAAGGCGTGTGCAGCGCTTCCTGTCGCAGCCGTTCCACGTAGCCGAGGCCTTTACCGGTTTAAAAGGTGCCCTGGTAGATATTAAAGACACCATCAAAGGATTTAACATGATCATGGATGGTGAACTGGATCACTTACCCGAAATGGCCTTTAACCTGGTAGGCAATATTGATCAGGCTATTGCGAAAGGTGAGAAAATGATTGCTGAAGCAAAAGGCTAAGAAACCATGCACCTGGAAATACTCACTCCTGAAAAGAAAATATACGAAGGCGAAGTAACCATTGCCACCTTTCCCGGTGCTGATGGCTCCTTCCAGGTAATGGACAACCATGCCCCGTTAATCAGCCTGCTTAGAGAAGGCGTTGTTGAATACAAGGGCAAAGAGGTAAACAAAAACCTGAAGATAACCGGGGGTGTGGTGGAAGTGCTCAGCAACAAAACCATCCTGCTTGCCGATAAGGTAATTGAATAAGTGATATGGCTTAAAAATGAAAGCCCCGCCTGAAATCAGCCGGGGCTTTTTTATTGAAAAGTCAAACGGATTATTGCCGCAACAGCCACTTCACAAAAAAGACAACGCCTATGATAAAGGCGATGGCGCCTATAACATGGAAAACATCCCCGCCAATAATAAACGACACAATACCTACGGCCCCGAAAATGGCAGCCATTTTTAAATCGCTATCCATGGCCTGCCTCATTTCTGCCGCCATAGCCTTGTCGCCCTGCTTAACTGCTTTGGTGTAGGCCTTAATTTGTTTAACGGCTTCCTTCCTCAATTCCTTCTTCTCTTCACGCGTAAGCGTTATTGTCTTTGAGGCAGGTGCGGGTGCCGATGTACCTTCCGGTACTGCCGCCAGGTAAACATGCTCATCCGAAATGCTTGCCACAAGGGTGCTTTCGTCCATCGGTAGCGGAACAGAAGGATCACCGGTATAGGTATAGTTTGGTTCATTACCATGTGCCGGCTGGCCGGCAAACTTTGGAGCCGAACAGGATACAAGCAGCAATGCTATGCAGCACACAAACACGATTGATTTCATAGGCGATAGATTTGGTGGTTAAGTTCAGTTCTTTTTTGAAAAAATCCTCCTGAAAAAACGTTTTTCAAATTCCCAGAAAAACCGGAACTGCCCAAAAATAAACCCATAGATGAGCAGGAACACGTTGTAAACCGGCAATATTAACACATAGTAGGTAATACTTGCCCACAGCGGCTTTTCTCCATCCGGAAACCAGTATGCAAACAGGGGGCGCTTGAGAAGCAGTACCGTTGTTCCCGTACAGGCAAACACGACCAGCACAACCATTACCTGAAGTGCGCTGGATAGCCCCCAGCGTTTTTTTAATATATCAATCCAACCGGCCATTATGATTCGAAAGTCGAAAAGTACTTCCAGAAATCAGTATCCGGAAGCGGTGCATCAATTTTCAGCACTTCTTTTTTTACCGGGTGAACAAACGCCAGCGACCGGGCATGCAGGTTGATGCTTCCATCAATATTGGGTTCAGGGTAACCGTATTTAACATCACCGCGTATAGGGCAGCCCATAGAGGCCAGTTGAACGCGAATCTGGTGTGGCCTGCCGGTTACCGGCTTTACTTCGAGCAAAAAGTAGCCAGCCGCTTCCCCAACCAGGCTATACGATAATTCTGAACGCAGTGCCCCGGGAGTTTCACGTATGAAAGCGGTGGTTTTGTTTTTCGCTTCATCTTTTTTAAGCCAGTGAACCAATGTGCCCTCCGCTTCTTCAGGGCGGTTACCCACAACAGCCCAGTATGTTTTTGTCGTTTGCTTTTCACGAAACAAGGCATTCATCCGCTCCAGCGCTTTTGACGTTCGGGCAAAAACCACCACCCCGCTCACGGGCCTGTCGAGCCGGTGCACCACGCCCATAAAAACAGCCCCGGGCTTTTTGTATTTCGTGCCGATGTAGTCTTTGGCCAGTTCTGCCAGCGGTTTGTCGCCTGTGGCATCGCCCTGCACCAACATACCTGCCGGCTTATTTATGATGAGCAGGTGGTTATCCTCGTACAAAACATCCAGATAAGGCATAGTCATCATCAAAGGTATTGATTCGTAAAGGTTTGTAATTTCCAAATCAGTATTTTCGATCAAACAAACTATTATGTATCGCTTCACACTACTCGTTGTTTGCACCCTTCTCGTTTCCTGTAAAAGCGAAATAAAGCAACTGGAGGAAAAAATCCGGGAACAACTGAAAACACAGGAAGGAACATTTGCTGTTGCTTTTAAAGACTTATCCACCGGGCAAATGGTGCTCATTAATGAGCACGAATCCTTTCACGCAGCCAGCACCATGAAGACCCCGGTGATGATTGAAGTCTTTAAACAAGCTGCAGAAGGCCGGTGGAAGCTTTCGGACTCGGTGGAAGTCATCAACGAGTTTAAGAGCATTGCAGACGGCAGCCTGTACAGCCTTAGCCCCGAAGATGACAGTGAACAAAACCTCTATACGCTGGTTGGCAAGAAACGCACCGTGTACGACCTGGTGTACGACATGATTATTGTAAGCAGCAACCTGGCCACCAACATTGTAATCGAATATGTTGACGGAAAAAAGGTTACCCAAACCATGCGCGACCTGGGCGCACCCGACATCCAGGTGCTGCGTGGCGTTGAGGATATAAAAGCCTACGAAAAAGGTATGAACAACACCACCACGGCATACGACCTGATGATAATCTTTGAAAAGCTGGCCACCGGCCAGGCCGTAAGCCCCGAAGCGTCAGACCAGATGATAACCATTCTGCTTGACCAGAAATTCAACGACATCATACCCGCCCACCTGCCGGCAGAAGTAAAGGTGGCGCACAAAACCGGTTTCATTACGGGCGTTCACCACGACTCAGGCATTGTTATGCTGCCCGATGGACGAAAATATGTGCTGGTGCTGCTTTCTAAAAACATGACCGACATGGAGGCGGGCACCCAATCACTCGCCCGGGTTTCGGAGATGATCTATCAGTTCGTGATGAAAAACAAGTCGTCCTCGGATTAAAAAGACCGTTAATACCTAACTCACAAAATCAAAAAAGTTATCCTGCGTAATCATCAGGACGGCAGCTTCAGGATAATTCTTTAACCATGCTTTTGGAGGCTTGTACGACCTTGACTTCCACTTAAATTCGTATGCAAACAGCTTCCCTTCCCGCTCTTCAATCAGGTCAATTTCCTGCTGCGCATAGGTTCGCCAGAAAAAATCGTTACTGAAAATCAGCTGGTAGGTTTTCTTCTTCAATCGCTCAACCACCAGGAAATTTTCCCACAGGGAACCGATGTCATTTCGCAGTTCTAACGGATTAAAGGCATTAATAACTGCGTTGCGGATGCCGGTGTCATAAAAGTAATATTTGCGCTTGCTGGTGATTTCATTCCGGAGATTGCGGCTAAAGCCACCCAGTGAAAAAATAATGAATGACTTCTCCAGCAGATCAAGATAACGGCCTACCGTTTTTACATCAAGCTTTAGTGCGTTAGCCAACTCATTGAGTGAAACTTCACTACCGACCTGGTAAGCCAGAAGCCGGAGCAAATCCAGTAAAACTTTGGGTGACTTCACATTTTCAAGCGCCAGGATATCTTTGAGCAGGTACGCATTCACTAACTCTACCAGGTACAGCGCTTTCTTATCGTGGCCCTCTTTGCGCAACACTTCCGGATACATACCGAAAATGAGTAAGGCCGGTAATTGCTGCTGAATTTCTACGCGATTGTTATGCTGAAGCAACTCCAAAACACTGAGTGGAAATAGTTTCAGGATACGTTGGCGACCGACCAGCGGCTCACCCAGTTTATTGGAAAGATCAAAACTGGAAGAGCCTGTTGCTATAACCCGAATGCCCGGCACATGGTCAACAATAATTTTTAATCCCTTTCCGATGGCAGGAACATACTGGGCTTCATCAATAACAATGAGTTCATAACCCCGGCAGTACTCATTTATCAGCGAAATATCACTGGAGCTTAGTACCTGTTGCACATGGATATCATCACCCGTATCAAATTTGTATTTCAGGGTAGTCTGGTCTAAAAAAGCATTAAGTAAGGTCGTTTTTCCTACCCTTCGCGGCCCGTAAATCACCAATACCCGGCTGGGTTCAAGGTATGCGTCTAACGGCTCATAAATTCTGTTGAAATGCGATTTCATGGAATTTAAGTCCATAAAATTATATTAATTTATGGAATTTGTATCCTTAAATTAATGCAATTTCTATATTGAGAGCAGCCTTAGTCATTAACAAAGCGGGTATAGAGGGGCCGCCAAATTATTGGCGGATATTTCGAAACTTGTTTTCGAATACATAAAAAGGCTTACTCCTAAAACTCCGAAGTAAAATGGAACTGAATTTCCGGAAAGTTTTCCTGCACCATCTGCAGCCATGCCCGCGATTCGGCCATAAACACCAGCTTGCCGTCTTTGTCGCGGGCCATGTGGCGCTGCTTGCTGGCAATAAACTCCTGCAGCTTTTTCGGATCTTTGCTGCTAACCCAGCAGGCTTTGTAAATGTTTTGCGGAACAAACTGCACCGTGGCGCCATATTCGTTCTTAAGCCTGAACTGGATCACCTCAAACTGCAAAGCGCCCACCGTGCCCACCACTTTCTTCTTGCCGATTTCGTAGGTAAACAGCTGCGCCACGCCTTCTTCCATTAATTGCAAAAGTCCCTTTTCCAGTTGCTTGCTTTTCATGGCGTCCAGGTTCTCCACTTCTTTGAAAATCTCGGGCGAAAAACTGGGTATGCCGGTGTACAGCAACTTCTCTCCTTCGGTAAGCGTATCGCCAATTTTCAGGTTGCCGGTATCATAAATACCTACAATGTCGCCCGGCCAGGCTTCGTCAACCGTTTCGCGGTCTTGCGCCATAAAGGCCGTGGCGTTGCTGAAGCGCAGGCTCTTGTTTTGCCGCACATGGAAGTAATTGCTGCCCCGTTCAAAGCGGCCGGAACACACGCGCACAAACGCAATGCGGTTGCGATGCTTGGGGTCCATGTTGGCATGGATTTTAAAAACAAAGCCGGTAAACTTTTCTTCGTCCGGCTCCACAACACGCACCGTGGTTTCGCGGTGGATAGGCGGTGGCGCAATACGGATGAAGGTGTCGAGCAGTTCCTTCACCCCGAAATTGTTTACGGCACTGCCAAAGAATACCGGGGCCAGGTTACCAGCCAGGTATTCGTTTACATCAAAATCAGGATAGACGCCTTCAATCAGTTCCACATCGTGGCGCAGTTGGTTGGCATTGTTCTCCCCTACCAGTTCATCCAACTGGCCGGAGTTGATGTCGGTAATTTCAATGCCTTCCTCAACGGTAATCTTGCTGGGCGTAAACAGGTGCAGGCTTTTTTCATACAGGCTGTACACACCGCGGAAGGTTTTGCCCATGCTGATGGGCCAGCTCAGCGGCCTTACTTTGATGTTGAGTTTGTCTTCGATTTCATCGAGCAATTCAAACGGATCGCGGCCTTCACGGTCGAGTTTGTTAATAAAACAGATAACCGGGGTGTTGCGCATGCGGCAAACGTCCATCAGCTTTTCGGTTTGCATCTCCACGCCCTTCACGCAGTCAATCACCATAATCACGCTGTCAACTGCGGTAAGTGTGCGGTAGGTATCTTCGGCAAAATCCTGGTGGCCGGGCGTATCGAGCAGGTTGATTTTTACATCCTTGTAATTAAAGCCCATCACGGAAGTGGCAACGGAAATACCCCGTTGCTTTTCAATTTCCATCCAGTCGCTGCGGGCATGGTCTTTTATTTTCGATGATTTTACGGCACCGGCTTTCTGGATGGCCCCGCCAAAGAGCAGCAGTTTTTCGGTTAACGTGGTTTTGCCGGCATCGGGGTGGCTGATGATGCCGAAGGTTCTGCGCTTGGCTATTTCTTGAGATAACGTCATAATCGGCCGCAAAACTACCCAATTCTGGCACCTGTAAAAGCAAGAGGATCCAGTGCTTTATGCCATTGTGTCATTGTCCCCCACCAAAAGCCTGTTGGCATACCCATTGATAAGCCTTGAGGGATTTAATTGTCAATTTGTAAATACACACAATCATGGGAAAGATTATCGGAATAGACCTGGGTACTACCAACTCCTGCGTAGCCGTAATGGAGGGTAACGAACCCGTAGTAATAGCCAACAGCGAGGGCCGCAGAACCACCCCGTCCATTGTTGCCTTTCTGGATGGCGGCAAGGGCGAGCGCAAGGTGGGCGACCCGGCAAAACGGCAGGCCATTACCAACCCTAAAAATACGGTCATGTCCATTAAGCGGTTTATGGGTAAAAAATATGCCGATGTGACCGAGGAAATGAAGTTCGTTTCCTACCAGGTTGAAAGCGGCAACAACGATACCGTGCGCGTGCGCATTGGCGACCGCCTCTACACACCGCAGGAAATCTCTGCCATGATTCTTCAGAAAATGAAGAGCACGGCTGAAGACTACCTGGGCACCACCGTAACCGAAGCCGTTATTACCGTACCGGCCTACTTTAACGATGCCGAACGCCAGGCCACCAAAGAAGCCGGGCAGATTGCCGGCCTTGATGTAAAGCGCATTATCAACGAGCCTACAGCTGCTGCGCTGGCCTACGGCCTGGATAAGAAAAACAAGGACATGAAGATTGCCGTGTACGACCTGGGGGGTGGTACATTCGATATTTCCATCCTGGAATTGGGCGATGGCGTGTTCGAAGTAAAATCGACCAATGGCGATGTACACCTGGGCGGTGATGACTTCGATATGAAAATTATTAACTGGCTGGCCGATGAATTCAAAGCCGAGCGCAACATTGACCTGCGCAAGGACCCGATGGCCCTGCAGCGCCTGAAAGAAGCTGCTGAGAAAGCCAAGATTGAACTGTCCAGTTCGCAGGAAACCGAAATCAACCTCCCGTACATTACCTCGATTGACGGAGTGCCCGAGCACCTGGTGAAGAAACTTACCCGCTCCAAGTTTGAGCAGCTGGTAGATGACCTGGTGCGCAGAACGCTGGAGCCCTGCCGCAAGGCAGTTGCCGATGCCGGCATTTCCGTGAACCAGATTGACGAAGTTATCCTGGTGGGCGGCTCAACCCGCATACCCCGCATCCAGGAAGAAGTGGAAAAATTTTTCGGCAAAAAACCTTCGAAAGGCGTTAACCCCGATGAAGTGGTGGCCGTAGGTGCAGCTATACAGGGTGGCGTGCTTACCGGTGAAGTAAAAGATGTGCTGCTGCTCGATGTTACCCCGCTGTCGCTGGGCATCGAAACGCTGGGTGGCGTGTTTACCAAACTCATCGAATCAAACACAACTATTCCAACCAAAAAATCGGAAGTGTTTTCTACGGCTGCCGACAACCAGCCTTCGGTGGAAATCCACGTGCTGCAAGGCGAGCGACCCATGGCAAAAGACAACCGCACCATCGGGCGCTTCCACCTCGATGGAATACCGCCTGCACCGCGCGGCATTCCGCAGATTGAAGTAACCTTTGATATTGACGCCAACGGTATTCTGCACGTATCGGCCAAAGACAAAGGCACCGGCAAGGAACAGAAAATCCGCATTGAAGCTTCCAGCGGGTTAACCGATGCCGAAATTCAGAAAATGAAACAAGAGGCGCAGGCCCATGCCGAGGAAGACAAGAAAGTGAAGGAGCGTGCCGAAAAGATAAACCAGGCCGATTCCCTGATCTTCCAGACCGAAAAACAGTTGAAAGAATATGGCGATAAACTTTCGGATGGAAACAAGAGTGCCATTACCAGTGCGCTGGAAAGACTGAAGGAAGCACACAAGAATCAGGATCTGACCGCCATTGATACGGCCATCGCTGCCCTTAACGGGGCCTGGCAGGCTGCCTCGCAGGAAATGTACCAGGCTACCCAAAGTGCAGGCGCACAGCCGGGAGCCAATGCAGGAACATCAACTGACGGCAACAACGTGTCGGATGTTGAGTACGAAGAAGTGAACGATAAAAAGTAATCCTTCTTCATAGGTTGTTCAAAACCCACACGTTCCGTGTGGGTTTTGTTTTTTCATCCGGCTTCGCCTTACCTTTACCTGCCTAAAACACCTGCAACCATGAGACTGCTAAGCTTGTTAATCCTTGTCGCCCTCCTGTTAACCGTTAGCGGATGCCTCGGTTTTTTTTCGAAGAAAGAAGAAACACCTGAAGCTGCAAATTTTATCGAGGTAAAGGTAAACGAATATGCCGTTAAGGTGCCCGAGTACATGAAAAAGGTTACCAACCTGAATGAAGAAGCCTCCCTTCAGTTTCAAAACATTTTTAAAGAAACGTATGTGATTATTATTGGTGAAAACAAAGAAGAATTCATTGCGGCATTCCGCGATTTGGGTGAATACGACAGCACGCGCTCCGTTGTTGAGAATTACCGGGATATTCAATTACTAACCACAGCCGAACGCATTGATGTTATCGGGCAAAGCAAACCCGAGGCAGCGGTTATCAACGGGTTGCCGGCACAATTCGTTCAGGTTGATGCCAACGTTGAAGGTGCGTCCAAACCCATTTCCTATTTCTTTACGTTTATTGAAGGCGATGAAAATGTTTACATGATTATGGCATGGACCCTTGCCGAAAGAAAAGAAAAATACCGGAACACATTTACCGCTATGGCCAAATCTTTCAGGCTAACTTAAAAATCTTAACCGGCTGCCGTAACCTGTTTTTCTTTAATAACTTAGCGCCCTTTCTTTTTACCTTCACGTATGCTCGTTTTAAAATTCGGTGGCACCTCGGTCGGCAAACCCGACCGGATGAAAAAAATTGCCCGGCTGGTAACGGAAACACCCGGCCGGAAAATTGTTGTCTTGTCTGCCTTGTCGGGAACCACCAACGCCCTGGTGCGCATTGGCGAACACCTGATTGCCTCAGCTATACCAGCGGCTGAGAAAGAGATTGATACGCTCGAAAGCCATTACCAGGCTTTTACAAACGAACTTTACGCCACCGATACCTTCAGGGCCATCGGCCAGGAGATCGTCAGCCGGTTTTTTATTTTCATCCGGTTGCTGGCCGCGGGGCAGTTTGACGATAAAAGTTACCGCGAGCTTTTGGCTCAAGGCGAATTGATTTCTACCGAACTGTTTTACCAGTACCTGCAGGAACAGAAAATGAATTCCCGGCTGCTCCCCGCATTGCATTTCATGACCATTGATGAGAACGAGGAGCCAGAACTTGAAAAAATTGCAGCCCGGCTGAAGCCCTTGCTCGAATCGCTGCGCAACGTTGACACCATCATTACCCAAGGCTATATCTGCCGCAATTACCGGAACGAAATAGACAACCTGAAGCGCGGGGGAAGCGACTATACCGCCTCCCTTATCGGTTCGGCCATTCGGGCCGAAGAAATCCAAATCTGGACGGACATTGACGGTATGCACAACAACGACCCGCGCATTGTTAAAAAAACCTACCCGATTTCTGAGTTAACATTCGATGAGGCTTCGGAGCTGGCCTACTTCGGGGCAAAAATTCTGCATCCCTCCACCATTGTTCCGGCACACAAGTATAACGTACCGGTGCGGTTAAAAAACACCATGGACGAAAAGGCGCCAGGCACCATCATCAGCAACAAAGGAAAAGAAGGAACCATTAAGGCCGTTGCAGCCAAGGATGGCATTACCGCCATCAAAATAAAGTCATCGCGCATGCTGATGGCCTACGGTTTCCTTCGAAGGGTATTTGAAGTATTCGAGCAATACAAAACACCCATCGACATGATTTCTACTTCTGAAGTAGCCGTGTCGTTAACGATTGACTCTACTGCACACCTTACCGCCATTGAAGCCGAACTGAAAAAATTCGGGAGTATCGAAGTGGACACCAATCAAACCATTATCTGCCTGGTTGGCCACAAAATCGGAGGGCAGCAGGGCATCCTTGAAAATGTGTTTCGCGCGTTGGCCAACATCCCCGTTCGCATGGTATCCGTTGGCGGCAGCGCCAATAACATATCCGTTCTTATTGATACATCGTTTAAGGAAAAAGCATTAACAGCACTAAATGCCGGTTTGTTCGGTTTAACCTGACCGAAATCTGTAACGAACCCTTAACAAATTTCTCTTTTACATACGGGGTAAAATTTCCATATTTCAGCGTTGCCAAACCCTGAACTATGGAAACCTTTGTTATTGCCATCTTTGTCATCGGTTACCTGTGCATCGCGCTGGAGCATCCCATTAAGGTTAATAAAACAGCTTCAGCGTTGCTTACCGGTGTTATCTGCTGGACACTCTATGCAGTTTTTCAACACGACAGCATCGGACACATTGGCGAACAACTGAATCACCACCTCGGGCAAATCGGTGCCATTCTGTTCTTCCTCATGGGTGCCATGACCATTGTTGAATTGGTAGACGCCTACCAGGGTTTTCGCATCATTACCGACAGAATAAAAACACAGAATCCGAAAAAACTGATGTGGATTATCTGCTGGGTAACGTTTTTCCTCAGCGCCATACTGGATAACCTCACTACCTCCATTGTCATGATTTCGTTGTTGCGAAAACTGGTGCCCAATAAAGAGATGCGCCTGTTCTTTGCGGCTATGGTGGTAATTGCCGCCAATGCCGGTGGCGCCTGGTCGCCCATTGGCGATGTAACCACTACCATGCTGTGGATAGGAGGACAGATTTCTTCAGGCAATATTATCATCACGCTCCTACTGCCCAGCATCATTTGTATGGTTATACCGTTAATCTACCTTCAGTTTACCATGAAGGGCGAACTTGGCCACGCAGACAGTAATAAAAAATCAGAAGCTGAGACTGCTCACGGTCATGGTCATGCCCACGGCAATTCTCCTGTTCGCGGGTCAACCACCATGTTTTTTCTTGGCGTAGGCGGGCTGATTTCCGTTCCCATCTTTAAAACCGTAACGCACCTGCCGCCTTATTTGGGCATGCTGCTCGCTTTAGGTGTGCTGTGGGTGGTTTCTGAACTGATTAACCCGCACATGGATGAGGTGGAAAAAAGACCGTATACGGCTGCGGGTGCACTAAGCCGGATTGATGTACCCAGCGTGCTGTTCTTCCTGGGAATATTGCTTGCAGTGAGTGCCCTTGAGTCCATGGAAATTCTTCACCACTTTGCCGCCTGGCTCGATAAATCCGTTGGCGACCAGCGCATCATCATTACGCTAATCGGAATTCTTTCTTCTATTGTTGATAACGTTCCGCTGGTTGCGGCCAGCATGGGTATGTATGATATGAGCATATATCCCCAGGATCATTTAATCTGGGAATACCTGGCCTACTGTGCCGGTACGGGCGGCAGCGTGCTGATTATCGGCTCGGCAGCGGGTGTGGCCGTTATGGGTATGGAGAAAATTGATTTCATCTGGTACATGAAGAAAGCCTCGCTGCTCGCGTTATTGGGATACTTTGCCGGGGCCATTGTTTACCTGATTATCCAGCCTTACCTGGCTGTACATCATTAAATTGCCTAAACAATTCTTCACCTTTTCCAGCAGGCTGTTCGGTAATTAGGCTGCTGCTGTATGATCAGACCCTTGATACAGTGTTTTCTTATTTTGCCATATAATTACTTGCCGCACAAACAGTTGCTGGACCAAACTTTTCCATATCCTCTTCAATGTTACAATACGCTATTCGCCCATCGATAACTTGTTGTAAAAATTAAGCACGCTAATACTTAAAATAACTGAAGAAAAAATACAAACTTTCATTTTGCCGCCTCAGTCATGGAAACACTTATCATAATCCTCTTTGTATTAGGTTATCTGTGCATTGCACTCGAACATCCCATCAGGGTTAATAAAACAGCATCCGCGCTTCTTACCGGGGTATTATGCTGGACACTTTTTATGGTTGCAGAACCCTCATTAACTGTTACAGAAAGTAACGAGTACAGAACATATTTACAACACCTCTCAACCAAAGAAGGAATGGAAGAGGTTGAAAGAATGACATCATTGGAACTCTTCAGGGGTTTTGTAAGTGAGCAGTTGAGCGAGCACCTGGGTTCGATCGCTCAAATATTGTTTTTTCTGATGGGAGCCATGACAATTGTTGAACTAGTTGATGCCCATCATGGATTTCGGTTTATCACAGACAAAATAAAGACGAGGAATCCAAAGAAGTTACTTTGGATAGTTGGATGGGTGGCATTCTTTCTTTCTGCAGTGCTGGATAATCTAACCACTACTATCGTCATGATTTCACTGGTCAGGAAATTAATTCCGAATCGGGAAATGCGTTTGTTTTTTGCCGGTATCATTGTAATTGCGGCTAATGCTGGCGGAGCATGGACACCCATAGGTGATGTAACAACCACCATGCTGTGGATAGGTGGCCAGATTTCGGCTGGTAACATTATGGGTACCCTCTTCCTTCCAAGCGTTGTATGTCTGCTTACTCCATTGTTGTATCTGAGTTTTACACTTAAAGGAACACTGGGTGACGGAAACGCACCTGTTTTGAAGGATCATGGAATGCAAGTGGGAACAGGACGGCTGATGTTATTGCTTGGGATAGGTGCACTGGTTTTTGTTCCTGTATTCAAAACCGTTACGCATATGCCTCCTTACACGGGCATGTTGTTAGGCCTTGGAGTGCTTTGGGTAGTTTCAGAATTGATTAATCCAGAATTAGATGAAGCTAGGAAGAAAAATTATACTGCAGCCGGTGCTTTGTCAAGGATAGATGTTCCAAGTGTGCTCTTCTTTCTTGGAATATTGCTGGCAGTCGGGGCTTTGGAGTCGATGCAGTTGTTACATCATTTGGCAACCTGGTTAGACAGGTCGCTGGGAGATCAGCGAATCATCATTACGCTTGTTGGAATTCTTTCAGCGGTGGTGGATAATGTGCCCTTGGTTGCAGCCAGCATGGGTATGTATGACATGAGTGTTTATCCACAGGATCACCTGATATGGGAATACCTGGCATATTGTGCCGGTACAGGCGGCAGCATTCTGATAATCGGCTCCGCGGCTGGGGTTGCAGCTATGGGTATGGAGAAAATTGATTTTATATGGTATATGAAGCGGGTGTCCTTGCTGGCCATGCTCGGATATTTTTTGGGGGCATTTGTCTATTTGATCCTTCAGCCCTACCTGGCGGTTCATCATTAACCGTTCAAACCAGTTGCTTAAGCGCCTGCTCAAAAGAAGCCTGGGCGATGCCGGTTTTTGAAGGATTAACCGTGTGCGCACGCTGTAATGCTGCTTTGATGGTATTGGAAATATCCGTAAAAATCGCTTCATCCTCCATGCTTACTTCATTTTCCATAAAATAAGCAAACACGCGCGCCATGCCGCAGTTGGCAATAAAATCCGGGATGACTGAAAAATTCTGATCGGCATATAGGCCGGTTTGCCCGAAAAAGATTTCCGGGTCGGCAAACGGAACATTTGCCCCGCATGAAAACACTTCAAGCCCGGAGTTGATCATCCGGTCAACCTGGTTGCGGGTTACCAGTCGCGAAGCAGCTGCCGGTATGAATATTTCAAACTCCTCATCCCAGATTTTCCGGTTTAATTCATCAAATGGAATAAGGTTGTCGGAAACGAGGTGACTTTTGTCGCGGTTCAGGATCAGCGTTCTCACTTCTTCCAGCGTAAACCCTTCCCGGTTGATAAGTCCGCCATCCCGGCCGATGATGCCAACAATGGCAACACCGAGTTGAGTCAGGTAAAATCCGGCAGCGGCACCAACATTTCCCCAGCCCTGGATAACCGCCCGCTTGCCAGTGATGCTTCCACCCCACAGGTTATAGTAATGCTTCACCGCCTGGGCCACGCCATAGCCGGTACACATATCGGCAATGGTGTACTTCTTTGCAATTGAAGGAGAAAAGCGTTCATCTTCAATCACCTTGATCACGCCTCGCCTGAGCTGGCCGATGCGATTGACTTTTTGCGGCTCGGTGGGCTTATAATGGCCGGTAAATACGCCCTCCTGCGGATGCCAGATACCCGCATCTTCCGTAATCGGGATTACTTCATGAATTTCATCCACGTTCAGATCGCCACCCGTACCATAGTAATATTTCATCAAGGGCATTACGGCCGCATACCAGCGCCTGAGCACACCTTCTTTTCGCGGATCGTTAGGGTCGAAGTTAATTCCGGATTTTGCCCCTCCTATTGGCGGGCCCGATACCGTAAATTTTACTTCCATTGTTTTGGCCAGCGATTCCACTTCGCGTTTATCCAGACCGGAACGCATGCGTGTGCCTCCTCCTGCCGCTCCGCCCCTTAGCGAGTTAATTACCACCCAGCCCTCGGCTTCCGTTTCGGGATCTTTCCATTCAAATACAATTTCCGGGCGTTTACTTTCAAATTTCTGAAGGAGATCTTTCATGACTACTGGATGAAGCGGCAAAGATAGAATTTTTGAAAGGCTTCAGAAGCCAATCAACACCCCGGATGAGGAATCCTGCCGGGCGCCTGTAACGCTTTTCAGGCAATTGATCTCGTTGCGCACACGGAGTACACCCAAAAAACCAAACACAACCGCCTCCTTGAATTTTACCAATAGCTCGTTCGGTATAACCAGGTTTACATTATCGCCACCCAACTCGAGCAACCGGTACATCAGCCAGGCATTATATGCGCCACCGCCTGTGCAGAGCACCGTTTTATTTTTTCCATTGCTTATGCCACGGCTTATTTCGTAAGCAGCCGATTCAACAACCGTGGCCAGTTTATCGGCAACCGGAGCTGCTGAGCGATCGAGCAGCGGCCTGACCTCCTTATCAAAAAACTCACGGCCCAACGATGGTCTTGCGTTTCGGATTTTTGAATAGACTGATGTAAGCCCTCGTAACAGGTGCTTATCCACATTGCCGGCTGATGCCATCGCACCGTTTTTATCATAATGCTTGCCTGCGTGCATGGCCAGGTAGTTCAATGCCATATTAACAAAGCAGACATCGAACGCAATTCGTTTTCCGCTTCGAAGCATCGAACAATTGGCAATACCACCAAGGTTAAGGCATACATCGTAATCACCAAAAAGGAAGTAGTCGCCAACCGGAACCAGCGGAGCGCCCTGCCCTCCCCGGGCAACATCAAGGCTCCTGAAATCGCACACAACTTTTTTACCGGTTGTTGCATGCAACGTGTTGCCGTCTCCCAATTGAAATGTAAAGCCAAGTTCAGGCTGGTGGAACACGGTATGCCCGTGCGAAGCGATAAAGTCAATATTGCGGATGGCATGCTTTGCGCAAAACGCATTGCACAGGGTGCCGAGGTAACTGCCGTAAAGGACATTTAGCTTGAGCAGATCTTCTCCAGGCAAGAGGTGTGCTGCTTGTAGCATCGTCCTCCAGGTCTTATCATACGCAACGGTTTC
>JAGUUF010000166.1 GCA_020063545.1 Cytophagales bacterium | reverse complement strand
GGTAATTTTTCAACCTGCCCATGTGGTAGATGGAACAGAATACCCCGAGCCGGATGAAACCGGCCTGCTGGAGAATACCTGGGCAGTGCATCAAATCAGAACCACCACCAACTTTGCCAATGGCAATAAACTTCTTTCGTGGTACGTGGGCGGGTTAAACTACCAGATTGAACACCACCTGTTTCCGAATGTTTGCCATGTACACTACAGGAAGATTGCGCCCATTGTAGAACAAACCGCGCGCGAATACAACTTGCCCTACAAGAGCATCCCCACGTTTATGGGCGCCATGGCCGGCCATGCCCGCCTGCTGAAAAAATTAGGCGAGCGTCCTTCCATGATGGTTGCGCGAAGCAAGTAGCGCTTCGAAAAAGTCCGCGTAAACAGCGGGTTGGATTATTATCTGTTTTTCTTAAACCTGCGACCGTGCCAGAGTGCCTGCATCCGGGCAGCGTCATGAATGCTGGCGTTTAATTCGTACCCCACCAGTAACACAATGGTGATGAGTTGTATCCAGATCATCAGCGCGATAAGCACACCTATTGAGCCGTACACCTTATTGTAGGTACCAAAATGGGTGATGTAAAACGAAAAGCCGTAGGAAATAATCAGGATAAACAACGTTGCCAGAAACGAGCCGATGGAAAAAAAACGCCAGTTGTAATGAATGGCCGGGCCAAAGTAATAGATGGTTGACACCGCCAGGAAGAATACAATAAAGATAACCAGGAACCGGAGTACAAACAGCGTGTAAACATTTACGTCATTCATCCACTCAAATTCACTCAGGTTACTCAGCAGGTAATCCAGCACGAGTTGCCCCACCACCAATAAGATGATGGCCAGGAACAACACGAAGGCAAGGTTAATGGTAAGCCCTGTTGCAATCAGCCGCATTTTCAAAGCGCCCCTGCGATCGTCCGTTTTGTAACAGGCATTAAAGGCGCTCATCAACGCCATCATGCCGTTGGTGGCCAGGTATAGCGAAAACACAAAACCAAACGTTAGCAGGCCCCCACGCTGGTTATTCACAATATCGAATACCGTTGAGGAGATGACATCGTACATGCTGGCCGGCAGCATCTGTTCCAGGAACGACATAATGCTTTGTGTATTCACTTCAGGAATGTAGGCCGAAACGTACGGGATAAGGGTAAAGAGAAATATGATGGCAGGAAAAATAGCGAGTATAAAATTAAAAGCCACTCCATTGGCACGGCCCACGATTTCGTCCTGCATCAGGTTGCGGGTAAAGAGCTTGATGATTTTGTAAAGCGAAACATTGTCCCACCGCTTGAACCGAATCTTCCGCATCCAGTTAACAACCAGTTGCGCAGGCGTCCATTTAAAAAGGTATCGTCTGTACCGGTACTTCATAAAAAGAACGGATCAAGCACTTCCATCATGGCCTTTGGCGGGCGGGTCGGCCGGTTGGTTTTCTGATCGACAAATGCCAGCACCGTTTCGCCCTGATTAATCAGCTTGCCCTCTTCATTAAAAATTTCGTATTCAAACTTCATCCGCACCGATGGCCTTTCGCGGATGGTGGTAACGATGCGAAGCAGTTCATCGTACTTGCCCGGTGCGAGAAACCGCGTGTGGTTTTCGAGCACCGGCATGATAATACCCATCGCTTCAATTTCGCGATAGGTAAGACCCAGCCTTCGCAGTGCCTCAACACGGGCCACTTCATAGTACATGGCATAGTACCCATAGTACACGTAGCCCATCTGGTCCGTTTCTCCGTAGCGCACACGTACAGTCGTTTCGGCCTGGTACATCAGTTGCGGGATTGAGCCCTTGCTTTGCGCTGCTCGCGCGAAAGCGCCTGCTGGTAGCGTTGGGCATTGCGGTTATGTTCAGCAAGGTTCGAAGTAAAGTTGTGGTACCCCGAAAAATCTTCGCGGGCACACATATAAAGGTAGTTGCTGGATTTGTAATTCAGCACCGCATCAATGGATGAAATTTCGGGCATGTTTATGGGGCCGGGGGGTAACCCGCGGTATTTATATGTGTTGTAGGGCGAATCAACTTCTTTGTGCTCATTCAATACACGTTTAATCGTAAAATCCCCAACGGCAAATACCAGGGTAGGATCGGCCTGCAGCGGTATTCCCTTCTTCAGCCTGTTAAGGTACAGGCCGGCAATAACCGGTGCTTCATCGCGCTTCACGGTTTCGGCCTGAACGATGGAGGCCAGTATGGACACCTCCACCGGTGAGAGGCCGATGGCTTCGGCCTTTTTCTTCCGCTCTTCATTCCAAAACAACTCATATTCATCGTGCATCCGGTCAATCAATTGCTGAGGTGTGATGTTGTAGTACACTTCATACGTATTCGGTATAAACATGGTAAGGATGTTGTCTTTGGTAAACCCATACGTATTGCTCATGGCAAACCCCACCAACTCGGCTTCAAATTCTTCAGGCCGCATGCCAATGGTTCGTGTAATTTTTTGGGCAAGTTCGGGCAGCAACCTTACGTTGTTAAACGTTATGGTTACAGGCTCCTGCCTGCCCAGCCTCAAAAACCGGATTACCTCCAGGTTACTCATGTTGCTGTGCAACACGTAACGTCCGGGTTTTACTTTACGGTCGTACTCCATTAGTCGCGCCAGGAAACTGAATGACATCAGATCCTGAACGTACCCACCGTCATGCAGCAAGGTCTGAACGGTTTCAAATGTTGCGTCATTCGGAATGATAAGCAATTGACTTTCCTTGCCCACCAGGATATTAGGTGTATAGCATATCTGGTAAACATAAAATGAAAAAGTGATCAGCAAAACCGACAATACCAGGAAAATAAACAGCCTGCGTGCGCCTTTCATAACAACCTATCAACGTCAAAAATACAAAAATCGGTAAACGTGATGGCTTCGGTAATAACCTCCGTATATTAACGCATGCCTGCTGAGTTTCTGAAAATCCATCCCGCCAATCCGGAAGCCCGGAAAATAAACCGGGTAACCGAAGTGCTTCGCAATGGCGGCATTATTGTGTATCCTACCGATACGGTTTACGGCATCGGCTGTGACTTACAGAACCGGAGAGCGGTTGAACGGCTGTGCCGGATACTGAACATCAAACCGCAAAAACTTGATCTTTCGTTTATCTGCAGCAGCCTGAGTGACGTTTCGAATTATGCAAAGCGTATTGAAACCCCGGTCTTTAAAATTTTAAAGAAAACGCTGCCGGGCCCCTACACCTTTATTTTTTCATCGGGCAGCAGCGTACCGAAAATTCTTGGCGTAAATAAAAAAACGGTTGGCATACGCATACCCGATCATGCCATACCGCTGGCCATTGTGGCACAACTGGGTAACCCGCTGATAACCGCTTCGCTTAAAGATGATGACCACATAAAAGAATATACTACCGATCCGCAGGAGATTTATGAAGATGTTAAGAACATGGTGGAGTTGGTAATAGACAGTGGCCCCGGTGGCAATGTGCCCTCAACGGTAATCGATTGCAGTGCTGAGGAGCCGATCCTGGTGCGCCAGGGCCTTGGCGAAAATCCATTGTAGTGTATGATACCCGGCAACCGCTGCCTGATTGAACTGCATTACCTGCCATGCATTGCCTGGTTTGCGGCAGTGCACCGCTGCGAGGCGATAGTAATTGAACGGCACGAACATTTTGTCAAGCAATCATATCGTAACCGGTGCCACATACTGGGAGCTAACCGTGTTGAAAAACTGATTATTCCCACTACCTTGAAGAGCAACCGCACGCTGATTACCGATGTGCGCATTGACTACACACAGAAGTGGCTGAACAACCACTGGCGGTCCATTGAATCAGCTTACCGCAATGCCCCGTTCTTTGAATATTTTGCCGATGACCTGCACGCCATACTTTTTGGCAGGCATGTGTTTCTTTATGAGTTAAATTTCCGCCTGCTGGAGGTTTGCCTGAAGTTGCTCAGGCTTGAGGTGTCAATTAAAGAAAGTGTTGCTTACGAAAACGTGCCTGCAACCCATACACTCGATTTGCGCAACCAGGTAAGTCCTAAACACTCCGGCTTTCAACAATTTATCAAACCGGCAGCCTATACCCAGGTTTTTGGCCATGTGTTTGTAACCAACCTGAGCATTATCGACCTGCTGTTCTGTACCGGGCCGGAAGCTCAGTCGGTTATTGAAGCCTCCATTGCGTCTAAATGAACAAAAAAGCACCTGATTCCGTTTTCACCTGCATAAAGCCGATTTTTTCCTGGCGCGGGAACCGCGAAAAAATCCCCTGAAAAAATCCGGTCGAAAAAGTTTACATTTACAGTAATTTCATTCACGTTTACAGCATGGAGGCAAAATTTTCAAACCGTGTTAAAGAAGTAATAAGCCTTAGTCGTGAAGAAGCGCTTCGCCTGGGGCATGATTATATTGGCACCGAGCATTTGTTGCTGGGCCTTATCCGCGAAGGCGAAGGTGTTGCCGTGGGCGTATTAAAAAAACTGGGTGTTCCGTTAAGTGACCTGCGCAGCGAAATCGAAAAAGTATCAAAAGGAACCGCCACGCATGAAATTAAAAACCTTGCAAACATTCCGCTTACCAAGGCCTCTGAAAAAGTTTTGAAGATAACCTACCTCGAAGCCAAGATTTTCAAAGCCCAGCTCATCGGCACAGAACATTTGCTGCTTTCCATTTTGCGTGATGCCGACAACCTGGCCACGCAGATTCTTAAAAAATTCGATGTGAACTACGAAACCGTAAAGGAAATGCTCGAATACCAGCACGAAGGTCCGCAGGCGGCATCGGATACAGACGATCCCGATGAAGATTCATCCAGGATATTCGGTAGCGGTGCCGGGGCACCCGGTAAGGAAAAGAAGGGAACAGAAAAGTCGCGCACACCCGTACTGGATAACTTCGGTCGCGACTTAACACGCCTGGCGGAAGACGGCAAGCTTGACCCGATAGTGGGCCGTGAAAAAGAAATAGAACGCGTAGCCCAGATATTAAGCCGCAGAAAAAAGAACAACCCGATATTGATTGGCGAACCGGGTGTTGGTAAAACGGCTATAGCCGAAGGACTTGCCCTGCGCATTGTGCAAAAAAAAGTTTCGCGCGTGCTGTTTGGCAAGCGCGTAGTAACGCTGGACCTGGCCTCGCTTGTGGCCGGAACCAAATACCGCGGCCAGTTTGAAGAACGGATGAAAGCCGTAATGAACGAACTGGAAAAATCGCCCGATGTTATTCTTTTCATTGATGAGTTACACACCATTGTCGGTGCAGGCGGTGCCTCCGGATCGCTGGATGCTTCCAACATGTTTAAGCCGGCCCTTGCCCGCGGAGAAATCCAGTGCATTGGCGCCACCACGCTGGATGAATACCGGCAGTACATAGAAAAAGACGGTGCGCTGGCACGCAGGTTCCAGATGGTGATGGTGGATTCCACCACACCGGAGGAAACGCTGCAGATACTGGAGAACATTAAAGACAAATACGAAGATCACCACCACGTTACCTATACTAAAGAAGCGATTGAGGCATGCGTTAAACTGTCTGACCGGTACATCAGCGACCGCTTTCTGCCCGATAAAGCCATTGACGTAATGGATGAGGCCGGTGCACGTGTCCACATCAATAACATTCACGTTCCGGAAGACATCGTAAAACTGGAAGAGGCGATTGAAGATGTGAAGAAAGAAAAGAATCGCGTGGTAAAAAGTCAGAAATACGAGGAGGCCGCTCAGTTGCGCGACAAGGAGAAGAAACTACTCGAGCAACTGGATATTGCCAAGGCGCGCTGGGAGGAAAAAACCCGTACTGAAAAGTACACGGTTAATGAAGACAACGTTGCCGATGTCATTGCCATGATGACCGGCATACCCACCAACCGCATTGCCCAGAAAGAAAGCAACAAGTTGCTGGGCATGAGTGAGCAGTTGAGCGGCAAAGTAATCGGCCAGGAAGAAGCCATAAAGAAACTTACCAAGGCCATTCAGCGCACGCGCGTAGGGTTAAAAGATCCGCGCAAACCCATCGGCTCATTTATATTTCTTGGCCCTACCGGTGTGGGTAAAACCGAATTGGCCAAGGTATTGGCCACCTACCTGTTCGACAAAGAGGATGCCCTTATCCGCATTGACATGAGCGAGTACATGGAAAAATTCTCCGTGTCGCGCCTGGTGGGTGCTCCTCCGGGTTACGTGGGTTACGAAGAAGGCGGCCAACTTACTGAAAAAGTAAGACGCAAACCGTATTCCGTGGTGTTGCTCGATGAAATTGAAAAAGCTCACCCGGATGTCTTCAACATTCTGCTGCAGGTGCTGGACGATGGAATTTTGACTGACGGCCTCGGCCGCAGGGTTGATTTCCGAAACACCATCATCATCATGACCTCCAACATTGGCGTTCGCGATTTGAAAGATTTCGGAACGGGAATCGGCTTCGCGCCTTCGTCCAAACGCGAGAACGAAGAGGAACTCATGAAATCAACCATTCAGAACGCACTGAAGCGCGCGTTCAGCCCGGAATTTTTAAACCGGCTTGACGATGTGATTGTATTCAATTCGCTGCAGCGCGAACACATTCATAAGATCATTGAGATTACCCTTAAAAAAGTATTTGACCGCATTAACACCTTGGGCTACACCGTTGAGTTAACCGATAAGGCCAAGGATTTTCTTTCTGAAAAAGGGTACGACCACCAGTTTGGCGCACGCCCGCTTAACCGGGCCATTACCAAGTACCTGGAAGACCCGGTAGCAGAAGAAATTCTGAAAGGCGAAATTGAAGAAGGCGGCACCATTATAGCCGATTATGACGGTAAGTCGGATGCGCTTACGCTGAAGGTGAAAAAACCCAAGGCGGCTTCGAAGAAAGAATAAGATACAGGTGTTTAACTAAACCGTAGGCGGGGCAACCCGCCTTTTTTATGTGAGGCGACATTGTGAAATATAGGTGCAATGGAGGTATCTGGATGTTGGCAACAAGTGCATTTGGACAATGGATTTATCGGGCAAAAGAAATAATTTGATGAAAATCATAACTTCATTCGTCATGTAGTACAACTGCAAATTGCTGTAGTTACTGTCGATAGTTGGCGCAGGAAGGATAATGAAGGCAAGCGTGAACCTAAAGGAAGGGTTCAGTCAGACTATACTTCATATGACATAGGAATAATTACAAATATTTTAAATACAATGTTTAATGGAGAAGGGGGTCAGGGTTCCAGAAATTCTAGCGGTGAAGTTACTTATTTCGATTTCAAAGTTGAGCAGTTTCATATTGACAGTAGAAGTGGAGTCACTACTGGTCAATTAGCTAATACTGGAAAATTGTATGGAATCGAAACCCTCAATGAGCCTACTACTGACACTCAGCTTTATGGTATTTCTGAAAATGGCACACTGATTGCACCCAAAATGTTTTTAACTGGTGGTAGAACCTATTTACATGAGATATATCATCAGTTTTTAAGAAGAACTGAATCTCATGAGCATAATACTGGCGGTGCGGGAAAGGTTCCTCCGGAGGCATTAACACCTAAAAATGTTGACGCCATATTACAGGATGCATTCTGGGATTTACAACCGATAAGATATAGAAACTAGCAGAAAAATAATGTAAGAGTTTATGATACAGTTACTGACAATTACTCTATTTCTTCTTTCATTTGCTTTGCAAGCGAGTAGCAATAGCCCTTACATTATTAGTATTACCTGGTCTGAGGGTTATAATACAAAATTTTCAGTGTATTTTTTACTTAGCGAAAGTGATATTGGTAGTAAAGTTCATGGGGCAATACAAGAAAAAATTGTATCAGGAAAAGATACATCATACTTATATGTTTTTAAAATTCCTTTATCTAGTAAAGATTTAGTTTATTGTTGCGAACAAATTGAAATTTTTAATAAATCTAAAAGCATTGATTCTCTTTTAAGTAGTGATGACGAGCAATATTATAATGAGGTATTTTCTCAATTTTTAAATTCTAATGGAGAGCCGATGTATCAAAGCATTTTTTCGAAAGGATTTAGATTTCAGCACGGGAAGTTTGAAGTGAAAGTAGTTAGGGCAAAAATGGAGCTCTGCTTTTGCTTGCACTCTTTTCCGGAAATGGGTTCACCCCATACTTTAAGAATAATGCCTAAGAAAGTTGTGAGAGTTTACAGGCTAGCCTCGAGTGAAAAAAAACTATTTAAATCTAATATCGATACTCTATTATCCAATAGAGTTGTGAGACAATTTTTGCCAGATTAACACCACAGTAACTAGTGTGATCCCTGGCTGGTTTTTAGCATAGGTAAAAACTAGTGTTTTTAACTTAACCAAAAAAAGCTATGAAAAGACATGATTTACGAAGCCCCGGGCCCTTGGCATCCTTAATGAGCAACAGTTTCGTAAGCAAGAATCAGCGAAACCATCTTTCACAACCAGAAGAATCGGTAAGATTGTGGGCGATCCAAGCGGCTCAGAGACCTTTAGCAGGACAGCGCCAAGCTTAAGAGAATATGCCAAAAAGACAGAAGATGAAATTTTGAAACTTATTAAAACCATACTGCTCTTGCTGCTGGCTCCGGTAATCGGTTTTGCTTGTGGGCTTAACCATACCACCAGCGCCTACAACCCCTTTGAAAAACTTAGCCGTTCGTTCACGGCTACGCAAAACGGCTACCTGTACGTGGCCAACGAAAGCAATGCCAGCGCGGCTGCCAGTGTGTAGTTTGATGAAACGTACATTGTACACGAAAAAAATAACGTTGCGCTGCAGGTACTTCAGGCTTC
>JAGUUF010000117.1 GCA_020063545.1 Cytophagales bacterium | reverse complement strand
GTGTGCGGGCTGAATGTACCGGTGAATGAGAATCTCAAAAGAAAAGGGTGGAAGATGGGACTCGAACCCACGACCCTCAGAACCACAATCTGATGCTCTAACCAACTGAGCTACGTCCACCGTAATCCTGCCCTTGGGCAAGGAGCGCAAATTTAGCCAGCCCGCGCACAATTACAAAGTCAGCGGGTAAAGGCAAGGCGCATGCCGCGCTGCGATTCATTAAAATGGCCATGGGCATAGGCCAGGTGGCCTGATACGATCGTATGCGTTATGCGCGAGCGGAAGGTGGTACCCTCAAATGGCGACCAGCCGCACTTTGCCAGGATGTTACCCTTTTCAACAATCCAGGGTGCGTTCAAGTCAACCAATACCAGGTCAGCAAAATAGCCTTCCCGTATGAAGCCTCGTTTCGCTACCGCAAAAAGCTTTGCCGGGTTATGGCACATTTTGGTTACAATCCAATCCAAAGAAACCTTTCGTTGGTGGTAAAACTCCAGCATGGCTGCCAGGCTGTGCTGAACAAGCGGGCCACCGGATGGCGCACTAAAATAGGGGTTGCGCTTTTCTTCGAGGGTATGCGGGGCATGATCGGTAGCGATTACATCAATACGGTCTTCCACTAACGCCTGCAGTATGGACTGTTGGTCGTGAGAAGTTTTAATGGCCGGGTTCCATTTGATGAACATGCCCAGCCGGTCGTAATCCGAATCGTTAAACCACAAATGATGAATACACGCCTCGGCTGTTATTTTTTTATTTTCGATGGGCCCGGCCTCAAACATCATCGCTTCTTTAGCAGTTGAAATGTGCAGGATGTGCAGGCGGGTGCCGTGCCTACGCGCCAGTTCCATGGCCATGCTTGACGATTTGTAACAACCTTCGGCACTGAGGATAAACGGATGGAACCGGGCTGGTAACTCCTCGCCATACTTTGCCCTGTACGCTTCGGAGTTTTTCCGGATGGTAGGTTCATCTTCGCAATGCGTGGCTATCAGAAAGGGCACATTGGCAAAAAATTGTTCCAGTACGGTAGGGTCATCCACCAGCAGGTTGCCTGTTGATGAGCCCATGAAAATCTTCAGGCCGCAAACGTTGGAAGGGTCGGTCTTCATAACCTCTTTCAGGTTGTCGTTTGAAGCGCCTATGTAAAAGGAATAATTCGCCAGCGAGTTTCTGGCGGCAACCTGGTACTTCTCTTCAAGCAGTGTTTGTGTAAATACCGGTGGGCTGGTGTTGGGCATTTCCATGTAGGATGTTATACCTCCTGCAACCGCAGCTTTGGCTTCGGTATAAATGGTGCCTTTATGCGTCAGCCCGGGCTCACGAAAGTGCACCTGGTCGTCAATGACACCGGGTAAAAGGTAAGTGCCTTTTGCATCAATAAGGGTATCGGCCTTGTGGTGTTGCAGGTCGCCACCGATGCGCTCAATATACGGGCCGCTTAGTAACACATCGCCCTCAACCACCTTGCCTTCGTTAACTATATTTGCGTTGACGATAAGGATTGACTTCATCACTCCAAAGGTAATGAAAGAAGTTTCATTCACGGATTTCAAACTTAACCGGCAACTGCTTACGGCAATTGCCGGCATGGGCTATGAACAGCCAACGGAGATTCAGCGCAAAAGCATTCCGGTGATTTCAGCCGGGCAGCACGTTATTGGCATTGCACAAACCGGAACGGGCAAAACGGCTGCGTACCTGTTACCCATTTTAATGAATGTAAAGTTTGCGGCAGGAAAAGATCCGCGCGCCCTTATTCTGGCGCCAACCAAAGAGCTTGTGGTACAAATTGCCGAACATGCCGCACAACTTGCTGTACATACCGATTTGCGCATTCTTGCCATTTACGGGGGCATCGGGCCGAAAACACAGGTTGAAACGCTGCAACGTGGTGTTGATATTTTAGTAGCCACCCCTGGCCGTTTTATGGAATTATACCTGAAAGGCGAAGTGCCTGTAAAGCAGATTAAAATACTGGTACTGGATGAAGCCGACCGCATGATGGACATGGGCTTTATGCCCCAGGTGCGTAAGATTTTTGAAGTGATTCCGCATAAACGGCAAAACCTGTTGTTCTCGGCTACCTTTCCGGAGAAGGTTGAATGCCTTGCGGCTGAATTCCTTACGTTTCCGGTTAGGATAGAGGTTACCCCACCGGCAACACCCGCTTCGCAGGTAGCACAGGAACTTTACCTGCTTCCGAATCTGAAAACAAAAATTAATTTTCTTGAGTACCTGTTGTCAGACCCTGAGTGTACACGGGTAATGTTGTTTACGCGCACAAAGGAGGCTGCCGATAATGTGTATAAGTTTATTGAGCGTAAGAATCTCGGACCGGTTCGGGTAATTCACTCAAACAAAGGGCAAAACAGCCGCATAAATGCCGTGAATGAATTTAAAAGTGGTAAACTCCGGGTTTTGGTTTCAACCGATGTAACCAGCCGCGGAATTGACGTAACGCGGGTGTCGCACGTTATCAACTTTGATGTGCCCGTTGTATATGAAGATTACGTGCACCGCATCGGCCGTACCGGAAGGGCCTTTCAAACCGGTAAGGCGATTACGATGGCCACCGAAGCAGAGGTTTACCACGTGCGCAAAATTGAAGCAATCATTCGCGAATCGATACCTAAAAAAAAATTACCCGCAAGTGTTGAATTAGCCGAAACACCGAAGGAAGAGAAATTGGAAATGGCACGGGAAATTGACCGGCAGAAGAAGAAAGAAGATCCCTTGTTTAAAGGCGCTTTTCACGAAAGAAAAGGAAAATTTTAAGGTCATAGACCTTCCCGTCCGAGGTTGCGCACGCCCGCTGCCCAGTATAACCGGGCTTTTTGTTTTTCGTATTCGGCAAGCAGTTTGGTCCACTTGGTTTGTGCCTGCAGCAGGTATTCGAGTTGTATGTTGATTTTAAACAGGTCGCTTTCGCCATTTTCAAAATTGAGGAGTTCGGCCTGCAACAGCCGATCATAGTTTTCAACCATAGCCTGCTGGTTGGCGATGATGGCGGAAGTGGCAAGCAACGAATTATGGGTTGCCTGGATGGCGTTTAAAACTTCCCGCTCGGCCAGGTTTCGCTCGTACTGGGTGGCATTGATTTTCAGCTTAACCTGCGCCAGTCGGGCCCTTTCCTTCCGAAGGAACAACGGCATACTGAAGTCAAGCCCGAATTTATAATCATCACCGGTTGGGGTATTCCAGTTCCACTGCGGGTCGAATGGTTGATTGAGAAAATAATAGTTCAGGTCGAGCCGGGGTTTCAGGTATTCAGCCGCGAGCCTGCGGGATACATCCAGTTGTGAAAGGGTTATGGAGAGTTTGCGCAACTCCGGATGGTTATTGCGTGCCTGATTGGCTAACGCATCAAGCTCGGCTGCCGATAGTGCCAACATTGTACGTTCGGGCACAGGTACCCACCGAAGGTCAAGCGAAGCCGGCTGACCGGTACTGTCCCACAAGTACGTACTTAATATAACTCCTGTATTCTGGAAATCCAGCAGGGCTTCCTGTTGCTGGATGAGCCGGTTTTGCAATGTTATTTTTGCCTGCACCGAGTCAATAGGTGCATTTTCGCCCAGTTCAACACTAAGTTTTGTTCGCCTGAAGATCTCACGCGCAACGAGTACTCCACGATTCATTAAACGAAAATTGTAATAGCTGTAAAACCAATTCCAGTAATCGTAGGCGGCATCCAGCATCAGTTTGTTAATCAGTTTAACCTGCTCGGCTTCTGTCAGGTCTTTGAAAAGTTCAGCCTGCCTAAGCGCAGTTCTGCGGTCATCGGTTATCAGGCCGCGGCCCAGGGGCAACGAAAGACCGGCATAAAATTGCTTATAGTTAAACTGATTGGAGATGTAGCGTTCGGGATTCAGGAATTGCCCGACATTTTTTTCAACACCGATTTTCGGGTCAACCGGAAAAACCGAATTGAAGGTTACCGACCCGTTTAAAATGGAATAATATTCAGCATCCGAAAAATTTTTGGTCAGGTATGTGATCTCCGCTTTCGGATCGAAATTACCGCGGGCAAGCCGTATTTCCTGGCGTGCCACATCGCTGAGCAAGCCGGCCTGACGGGCTACGGGGTGATAACGCGTAACCAGCAGGTAAAAATTCTCGATGGTGAGAACACGTGCAGTATCCGGCAGGCGGAACAGCGTATCGGCTGGCGTTTGTGCCTGTATATGCCCCAGGCCGCCAATAAATAAAATAACAAGCCACACCTGATTACTTGCCTTCATCCTTAAGGGAGTTATCCGGAACTTGCTTTTTCTGCAGCACTTCGTCAAGCGGCTCCTGGTACAGGCTTGGCGGGAAGCCGTTAAGTTGCCGCCATATTTCGTACCACACGGGCACGTCATCCAGCATTACCCAGCCTTTGATACCTGAACCGAGGCGCAGTTGTTTTGGCCATGCGGTGTCGGTGCTATCGGGTACCACCAGGATGCGAAACTCACCGGGTTTTGAGTTTACATAGTCAATCACACGCACGGTGCCGCCAAAGGTTCCTACCGAAACGCTTGGCCAGCCTGAGAATTGTAAAGCCGGCCAGCCATCGAAGATAATGCGCACTTTGCGGCCTTTGCTAACCAGCGGAACGTCCATAGCGCGGATGTACATTTCTGCGGCTATGTCCGTTGCTGTCATGGGCATTATGGTGCAAACGGCCTCGCCTTCTTTTATGGTTTCGCCAAGTCCGGCTTTCATGGCTTTCACCACCACGCCATCCTGGGGGGCTACAATCTGGTATTGCCGGTTTCGGATTTCCATGTTGGCGTACTCGTTGCGCAGCTTAGCCAGCTCGGCCTGTGTTTCAAAAATTTCCGCTTCGGTATTGCTCCTGTCCGACTCGGCCTTACTGATTTTATCCAGGTATTCAGCCTGAACGCGATCGAGTTCAATCTGAACGTTCAGGTATTCGGCCTGCGCGTTCTGGTATTTGTACTCAATATCCTGGTATTTGGTAAGCGGAATGTTACCGGCTTCGAACAGTTTTTTGTTTCGTTGAAACTGGTTTTCCATGTTCAGGAAGCGCACCCGCTCGGCCTCCAGCTTGGCTTTTGTTTGATCGACTTTATTTTCGAGGGCTGCACGCAGAGCGCTTATCTGGCGGGCAAGCGCCTGCGCTTTCTGAATTTTTGCCGAAATGCTTTTTTCCTTCGCATCAATCTGCTCGGCCAGGCGCTTAAGCAATTCTGGATCGAAGAACTTTTCGCGTATCTCGCTTAAGGTAATAATGGTATCGCCTTTGTCAACATACTCTCCTTCCTGCACATGCCACTTTTGAATCCTTCCGGCAATGGCTGTTTCTACGGTTTGCGGCCTGTTACCCGGGTTGAAGGCGGTAACTTTGCCGGTACCCCGGATATTTTGCTGCCACGGAACGAACAAGATGATAAGAAACAATGCACCGATAACGGCCAGGATGCGTGCCAGTACTTTACCGGCCTTCGGCACTTTAATAGCCCGAAGGGAGTACAGCTTTTCCTGTTCAATAATTTTATTAACCCTGTTTGGCGATAGGTTCAGCATAGTTAATCGAGGTATCGGGTTATGAGACCGTCTTTAAGTAACTCATCAAATTTTCCCTGGGCTTCAATCACTCCGTCATTTAAAACGAGCACCCGGTCGCAAGCGGCCATAATCAACGGGTCGTTGGAAACGGCCACCACCGTCCATTTATTTTTTTTATCGACAAGGCATTGAATTAACTCAATTTTAGCGGCACGCTTCAGCCCGGTAAAGAAGTCGTTCAGGATAACGAGCTCCGGGTTTTTTGCCAGGCACCGCGCCAGGATGAGGCGGTGGATGGTGGTGTTGGAAAGATTTTTTCCTCCGCTGGTCAGGTGGGTGTTTAATCCCTCGGGCAAGCGGTTAATTTCTTCGGTAAGGCCAACCAGGTTAATTGCACGGATGGCATCTTCAACACTTTCCATGGGTTTGCCAACGGTTATGTTTTCCAGGATGGTTCCGTCAAAAATATCTTCCTGTGAAATGTTCTTTCCGATTTTGTTCCGCAGGTGGGTGAGGTCAAGGTCACGTATAGAATACTGGTTGATGGAAACAGCGCCTTCAAAGTCGGTATAGATACCCGAAATAATATTGGTAAGTGTTGTTTTGCCCGACCCTCCCGGCCCCGAAATGCAAATGTGTTCGCCAGCCCGGATGTCCAGGTCAATTCCTTTCAACATATAATCATACTGACCGGGATATTTATACTTGAGGCCTTTTACCTGGATGCTGTACCCCAGGCCTTGCTGGCGGCTGGGAAAATCAAGCCCGCCTACGCGCTCAAGCGGGATGTCGGTTACAAGTGCAACCTTGTCCACTGCTGTAAGTAAATCATAAATCACATCCATATACATCACAATCTTCTCAACCGATGACAGCAGCAGGATGATGATCACCTCGGAAGCAACAAATTGCCCCAACGTAATTTGCCGGTCAACCACCAGCACGGTACCTACAATAAGAAGGCCCCCGGTAACGAGCGCTTTAAACAGCAGAATAAAACTAAACTGGCTGATGAGCACCGAAAAGTGAATCTTGCGGTACTTGAGGTAATTGTTTACCGTATAGTCGGTTTTCTTAATGGGCAAATCGGTAGTGCCTGCAAGTTTAAAGGAGTTGATGGCCCTTGCCAGTTCCTCAAGCCAGTGCACAACTTTATATTTATACTTGGATTCTTCAATGGACGAACGCAGTCCCTTGGGGCCTGTTGCCGTGAAAACTATGGCCAACAGACTTAACAGCCCGACACTGAAAAACACGAAGAACGGGTGGTAGAGCGAAAGCAGGATTAACCCGAAAATAATCTGCACGATGCCTGCCGTAAAATCAATCAGTAGTTTGGGCAGCCCTTTCTGGATGGTAATGATATCGAAAAACCGGTTAACCAGTTCAGGCGCATAGTTGCTGATGATGGACTCGGCCTTAAGCCGGGGTATCCGGAAGGCAAATTCCAAGGCGGCCTTGGTAAAAATCCTTCGCTGAAGAAACTCCACCAGGCTTATCTGTATGAGTTGGAGCACACCGCCAATGATCACGCCCAGGATCACAATGGCAATGAGTACATATACGGAACTGAAGAAAACCCCGCCCGAGATCAACTCGATGGTTGCCTGTATGCCAAGCGGCAGCACCAGGCTTAGCAACCCTGCCACAAGCGCATAAAAGAAAATGTAGTTGATTTGGCTGCGCTCGGCATGGAGCAATCGGAACAACCGCGTAACAGGGTTAAGCCGCTTTCCGCCAGCGGTTTCGTCAAGGCCATAATCGCTTACCAGACTTTCCTGCGGGAAGAGTACGAAGAAGAGTACTTCGTTGCCGGAAGGCATGTACCACGGCATCGAATCACGATACGCATCCTGTTCTGAACTTTTATCGGTTAACCTGGTAATCTTCCGATTCGCTGCTGCAGGCTGAATCAATACAGGAGCAAGTCCTTTTTCAGTTTCAGTAAATGCCAATACAAACTGTTCTTCCTTCTCCAGAAAAGTGGCAAACTCTTCGGTGGGCAGCTCGTATTGCAGCATCATCAGTTGAATTTTACTGGCGGCCTCGAACAAGTCCTGTTTAAATTCGGCAAACTCAGGTTTGCTGTAGGTACGGTTGTTAATTTCGGTAAAGCGAAGGCTCTCCGGATCATACGCGTGGCCAATCTGGAGGGCTGCTTCCCTGAGTATCCGAACAATGTGGTGATTCCGTAGCATAGCGGTAGTCAGGATTGAATGACTTTGTTCACTAACAGGTTAATAAATTCATTAAGCTGCTGATAATGCTTTTTTGGGTTGAACTGGATCTCCGTTAACGAAGGCAGGTGCTCGGCATAAAAGAGCTGGTGATTGGCCGATAAAATCAATGTGCTTACCAGGGCGTGGGGGTAAGGAAATGCCGGGTTAATCTGGCGGATAAGTGCAGCAATTTTTTTGCACACTGATTTGAATGGAAGAAATACACCTTCCCGGTTATCCTGGTCAACTTGTTTGGTCAGGTAGGTCTTTTCAAATTCCGCCATCATAATGCGGTTGAGGGCCTGTCCGTCAATTCCGTTTGAATAAAGATCGCTTTTCTTTTCCGAAGTCAGCAGGTTAAGATAAATTTTTAGTTTCTCTTCCGGCTCATGGATATTCGTGGTAAAGTAATCGAACTGGTACTCCAGCCAGGTCCAGTACCAGTCAATCAGGTAAAGTAAAAGCCGGTGTTTATTCTCAAAGTAGCGGTATACCGAT
>JAGUUF010000036.1 GCA_020063545.1 Cytophagales bacterium | reverse complement strand
TATGGATTGAGTTTAATAAAATTTGGAATGCTCTCTGGGTAGCAAACTGAGAATCGATGAGGAACTAATGATTGAACCATTTTAATATTTCCAAAATGCGTGAATGGATCGTTTAGTTGAATCAAGTTTTTAGGCAGGCTTCCTATTACATGAAGAATATTATTTTCAAAGTCCTCAGGCGGGAAAAGAATTGAAGGAGTTGAACGCTTTCTTGGGATGTAGATGTACTCTATATCTCCAACTGCTAATGGGCGTTGAGAAATTCTGCTGCTCATCGTTCATTTATATGGACTTCAATTTACAAAAATAGCATTTCCATTTCACGTGAATCATTCCTTCAAAACCATTAACATTCTTTCACAATCCTTTACGTTCCTTCATAAAGTTAAACAGTCCTTCACTACCGTTAATAATCGTTAACCTACGCTTTTGGGTCGCCACATCTTTGACCCATGAACACAGCGATAAATTCAAATCACGGGTCGGGCAATTGGATTGCCTTCCTTTTCGGAGCAGCCTTTAATCTGTTGGGAAATGTGAACCTGTTGTTCCTGCTGGACTACGCACTACAAGCAATCATAGGTGGCATCATCTGCCTTGCTTTCAAAATCCTTGGAGACGTGCTCAGTCCGTTGTGGGAAAAGCACAAGGAGCGCGTAAAGCAATTTACGAAGGTGGGATTTCCTAAGCTAAGACTTCGGCAGGTAAAAAGAGCGCGGAGAATGAAAAGAAGGAAGGCCACATCTAACGGAGAGAAGGCGCAATGATCAGGAGTAGCCACATATTGATCGGTGCCGGTGCGGTAGCAGCCCTCTATTTCGGGGGCAGCTATCTGCTCAAGCTGAACAGGTTATCCAGTGAGCTGGAGTCTGAAACAAAAGTTTCCATTCACAAAGTTGACCTGAACGGCATCGAGCTGACGATCAATGTGAAGCTCAAGAACCCAAGCGGTGGGAGCATCCAGGTAAAGCATCCCTTTGTGAAGATGGTGTATGGTGAAAAGACCATTGCCTCATCACAGGTGAAAGATGCAAACATCACCGTACCAAAATTCAGTGAAGTGAACCTGGAGCCCATCCGTATCAGGCTTGCGTTCTTGAGCCTGGCTACAACGGTTCCTACTCTGATAAAAGAGTATCGCGAAACCGGCAAACTGAACCTGGTGGTGCATACGATAACCACCATTAACAACAGCCTGCCTTACACAAAAACAGACAACATCACATTGGGTGGCGGAATGCCTGCTTGAAAAGACAGGCAAGGAAAGAAGATGACGAAAGACGGAGGCGTATGGTAGCGGAGAAGAAGAGGCGGTTGAAAGTTGGAAGGGAGTTCGATCATCTCTTTCCTTCCCCAAGTGAAACAGACACTACGATAAAAAAGAGTGCGGATGTAGAAGATACAATGAAACTCATTCGCAAAACATTGCCGGAGGTGCAATGGCACACGGACAAGATTGCAAGGGCTCTGAAAGGCCGGACACTGGAAGAAACGTGCTCCAACATCTGGCACTTCGTGTATGAGCACATCCAATACCGGAGAGACAAGGAAGGAGTAGAACAGGTACGCAGTCCGCGAAGGACATGGTGGGACAGAAAAGAGGGAGTTGATTGCGATTGCTATACCGTATTCATTCTCTCCATCCTTCGCTCTCTGAAAATTGATTGCCTGGCGCGGATAACAAAGTATCCGAAGAAGTATCCGGAAGTACCGCGATGGCAGCATGTGTACCCAATCGTACCGAAGCCTGGTCACCTGGAAGATTACCTCGATGACCGCGACTGGTACATCGTGATTGATTGTGTGAAGGACGCATTTGATGATGAGCAACCTTATTTGGAATGTAAAGACTACGATATGAGACTGGATTATTTGGATGGCTTTGATGGAGAGGAAACCCAGGACGAGACCATTGAATTCAAAGATTATGACAATGTTGACCTCTCGGACATCGCATCGGTTTACTACGATGACGAGGAGATGGGTAACATCTTCAAGAAAGTTGGGAAGGCCGTAAAGAAGACGGTGAAGAAAGTTGGCGATAAAATTGGTGACGGCATTCGCTTCATCAACCGCTATATCAACCCGGCTACATTACTGTTGAGGAATGGCTTTCTATTGGCCATGAAGATCAACCTCATGAATGTTGCGGGGAGACTTCGATATGCGTACCTCACCGATTCTCAGGCACAATCGCTTGGAATCAATCTGAATGAGTTGAAAAAACTCCGCTCTGTGAAAGATCGGGCGGAAACAGTTTACTGGCAAGCCGGTGGAAAGAAGGAGAACCTCAAGAAAGCTATTCTCAAGGGCAAGGGGAACTCCGATAAAAAGGTGCCCCTGAGCGGACTTGCCGGATTGGATAACGTCTATGCTGATGAAGATGAATACAACATCATACACACCGATGACCTGGAGGGGTTAGGGGAGATTGCAAGCGGTACAGCCATCGCAGCGGCATCATCAGCGGTAGCGGCTATATCTGGTGCACTCAAGCAGATCAAAGGGCTATTCTCTAAGGGAGGTACAGATGAACAGGTTTTTCAAAGTGAGACTTACAATGCCGGTACGGCTACGAACGCTCCATCGGTGATCCCGGAAGATGAGGATGCTTTCTTTGATGAGCCCAAGTCTGCGCCAATAACACAGCAAGCTTCATCGCTCATCTCCAAACTTAGCACAGCGGCCAGGTCTGGTCAAAATATAATCGCAGCCACTAAATCATTAACCCAAACAACAACGAAGACGAATAAGACGACACAGAGTTCTACCGCTCCTGTTCAAACTACTCAGTCTGTATTACCAGGTCAACCTGCCGCCAATGCATCTATGCTGGTACCAGGTGAGGCTGCAACAACAAGTGTTGCTGTGCAAAGTCAGGATGATGATGCTGAGAAAGAAGGTTTTCTTCAGAAGACTACGGCATGGGTGAAAGAGAATCCGGTTAAGTCACTCCTGGTTGCCGGTGGAATTATCACAGGCAGTTACCTGCTAATGAATGCCATGCGCGGTGGCTCTCGTACGAATGGTCTGGAAGGATTACCTAAAAAATCAAAACGGAAAAAACGAAAACGCTATTCAAGCAATAGGCGGAAAAATAAAGTAAAACCTCAAAATCTATTATAACATGGCACGGGGCAAAAGGAGAAGAAAGAATAAGAAACAAAAACAATCAGGTGCGCTCTTCGGAACATCACAAGTGATGGAGCATCCGGTAGCGCAAACAGTGACCAAAGGCGGGCTGATGCTGCTCACCGCAATTGCAGCCGGAGGTGCCGGTGCCGCACTTGGCAAGCACTCGCTGCTGGCAGGCATACCGGTAACGTTAGTGGGCTTTCATAAAAAGAATCCCTACATCATCGCGGCTGGTTTAGGGCTTACACTAAGCAACGGGTTCCAGAACCAAAACAAAACGGTGCAAGGTGTTGATGGCTTTGACATGAAGCAGATTGCAGAACAAGCGAAAGATCGTGTAGGAACATTCTTCAAGAATTTCTCGGAGAAGCTCTACATCGGCCAGACAGAACCGACACCCACTGCCGGACTGGAAGGTGGCAATAACGAAGAACAGGTGACATACTTCGTGAACCCTTACAACGAAACGAAGGAACTGGATATGTCAGCCATTGACAGGATACAGGAACAGATTGCCAACATGAGCAGCATGAGCGCAGTCGAGGAAATTGAACGTGAGTTTTAACGAATAACTATTAAACATAAGAAGATATGCTGGGAGCATTAGGACAAATCATGGAGAGTGAGTACACAAATCCGACCGAGTTGTTGGGTTTGAACGGAGAAGTAGATACCGAACTATTGGGGTATCTGAATGCGCTGAATCCAGTACAACGGGCGAAGGCGATGAGCAAGATCACCAAGCGACATATCCCGTCACAGGGATCGCGTGCAGAGTTTGAGAAGTTCTTTGTTGAACTGCCCAAACACATCAAGGAGCAACTGCTCCAGGGCAAGCTGCGCCTGGCAGACCACCTGATCTATACGATCAAGCCGGTGAAAGGCGCCAAGACCATCAAGATGTTCGAAAGTCAGGACGTGAAGGAAGTGAACCTGCGTAACATCAGCAATGCCAAGCTTCCCAAGAACATGGCGTTGCTTGTGTCAGGAATTTATCTTCTGCATGGTGTGGCCGATTCGCTGGACATTGACGACATCAAGACTGCGAAGTTTGAGACCATCGAAAATGTTGGCGCACTGGCGAACGGAGAATTCAAGCTGAAAGCCAATAAGAAGCAACTTGTGAGCGACACTTCCAACCGGAAGTTTGTGACCACACAGTTTGACATGGTTCCGAAAGGATTCTACAAACTGTCGAACCCGCGACTCATCCACGATGATGTGGACATTGAGTTCGAGATCGAGTTGGGAACCATCAAAGGACTTGATGCCAACTCGGTGATCTACGTAGGACTTGAAGGAACTGCAACCATTCCTTAGTCATGGAGAAGCGTTGGGTGGATAAGATCTACACATTCCTGGTGGATGCTGAAGGTCAACCGGTGAGCAAGAAGTTCGATCTGGACAAGAACGTCAAAGTAGTGCATGGCATTGTGATGAGTTCAGACAAGCCGAACCTCTTGTTCTACCGGGGCTCTCAGCGCATCGAGCTGAGTGGTGAAGAGCTTTATCCGGAAGATTTCGAAAGCAAGATGTTCATGAGCGGGTTGGCCGTGCCTCCCGATCAGAAATACAAATCGCTTGGGAATGGTGTGGTGGCTGGAAACGGTGAACTGAAAATCCAGTTCAAGGACACACACAATCCGAATGCAGCTTTCTCGGCTTACAAAGTGATTATCGGTCTGCTCTGTGAAATGAAATAAACAGGTAAGCATGATAGTCACCAGGACAAAACGGAAAATCATCTTAACAAAGCTGGAAGTAAACAAGCTTGAAAGGTTTAAGCCTGTCGAGATACATCTTCCGGCCAATGTGAAAAAAGTAACAGGAATTTTAGTAACCGCATCCGCAACATGGCACTTGGAACCGTAAGCTTTCAGTCGAACGATAAGATGGACGTGTTTCACGTAGCCCTGATAAAGGAAGCGGGTGTCGAGCCATCTGATGAAGCCTTGCTACAGGTGGAAGACGCACAGTTTGAAAGTGACAAGTCCTGGGTTACAGGAAAAGTTCCTCGCATCAAGCCGGTGAATGTTGACGGTGACACGGCAACGATCTATGCGTGGTTCAAAGGAGAGCAATTCGATAAGCCATTTGTGCTCACGATCTACGCGGAGTGCGAACTGGCCGAAGAGTTAGAGGAAGTGATTGCGGATGAGAAGCTGATAGAAGACGAAAATGAAAACAAAGACTACCTGGAACCAATGGAGATTAACTTATGACCGAACAGTTTATTCTTCAGTACGCACCGATACGATTGGAGCAACAAGGGTACAAGCGGTTCTATTTCCGTCATCGTCACTTCATCGTGGAAGCGGAAAGCACGATTGTGATTCCTGCTTACAACCAGATGTTCTTCATCATTGATGAGCCTCCTGGACTTGTGGTGGACTCTGATTATGGAATGTACGATTCCACCGACAACTTGATACCGGAGTGTATCCATGTGCATCGGGGTGAGATCAGGATCACCAATCCGGGAAGTACAAAACGAAGAATAAGATTTATACAAGTAATCATCGTGAACTGAAAATTTATGGCACTACCGAATAAAGAAAAATACGAACAGAAGAAGATTGACAACCTGCTTCAATACTTGAGACTGTACCATCAAAAAGGACAACCCATTGATTACGAAATCCTGGTGGATGGTTTTAAAGCCGTGCGTAGAACAAGCGATCCGGATATGTTCTCCATGTTTGAAAACTTCGTTACTGCTGATACACGGTCAATCGAAGTTTTACTCTTCACCGGTTCAAGCAACAACAACGAGAAACGCATTTTCTACTTCGGTGAGGAATCAAAGGAAGGTTTGTCAGGAGTAGATGTGAAAAACATCGTAGATGAACAGGTACAACGAAAGCTTCGCGACAGAGAGTATGAAACCTTGCACGAGGAAAACAGAAAACTCAAACAGCACATTGCCGACCTGGAAGGTGAAGTGGACGAACTGGAGAAGCAAAACGCCAGGTTGGAAATGAAACAATCGCCTTTGAATAATTTTCTTGGTGATGTAGGGTCAAGCCTTGTGGAAAGTTTCATTAAACGAAATCCAAAGTTGATGGCAGCATTTCCAGGTGGTGAGGCGTTAGCCGGATTACTACAATCGGATAACGCTGAAAACACGGAAGAACTAACACCTGAAACGGAAGTTTCTTTTAAACCAAAGTCAACAACTTCACAGTTATCGTTGACCGAAGAAGAACAAGCTGCTATTCAGTTTGTCAATCAACTAAAGTCACAATTCACCAAAGATGAATTCGATAAGGTGCTGCACATTCTGCAAAACCTTGCCGATGACAAGAGTAAGATTGACCTGACGCTCAACCAGGTGAGCATGAAGGCATCAGCATAAGTAAATAATCAATCAACCTTTAAAAAATCAAATCATGAACAAGTTCAGTTTTGAAGTGAGCATTGAAGCTCAAACGCAGGGAGAGGCAGAGGTAAAACTGGCAGCCGCATCGGTGTTGATGCAGAAGCTGAAGGCACGGGAGATTGCCAAGCTTGCCGATGTGGTAAAGAACGATCCCGTAAAGACATCCATCGCGAAGAAAGCATTGGGTTTATAATCCTTTTCGAGGGTAAAAGATAATTGGGACGAGTAAGTATGGAGTTGGACGAACAGAAAATTCAAAACCTGAAGACCGTAGTCATCTTTTCAACACTTGGACTCGGTACAGCCACCGGTTTGTTTTTCCTGGCGCGTCACTTCTATAAAAAGACGAGGACGAACATATCCCAAAGTCGTAGCCTGGAAGAAGGCGATCCGGCAACGTATGCCAAGCAGTTGAAGATGGCGTTTGACAACGACAACTACTTCGGGTGGGGGACAAACGAAAAATTAGTGATGCAAGTGTTCAATGAACTCCCATCAAAAAGCATGTACACGAAAGTACAACGTGAATACTCCCGGCTGTATGGCCGTAGCCTAAACGCTGACCTGGAGGATGAATTGAGCAGCGAGGAATATAACGAGGTAATCAGGATTTTAAACGCGAAGAAGTGATGGTGAAGAAAGTAACGAAGGGAAAGAAAATTACTCCAAACCGTAAACCGAAGCCTCAGCAACAGGGTAAACCGAAGACGACAAAGAAATCAGGAGGCGTTAAACCTGCCAAAGTATTTGTCTATGCGCTTGCACTTGCTGCTCTTGGCGGAGGTGGTTACCTGGTGTATGACAGGATGAGAAAGAAGAAGGTTATGTCACAAAATCAAATTCCTTCCGATACAATCATCATCAACAACACACTTCCGGTTTCCTATGCGTCAACAGCTTCCCGGACAATCACTTCATCATCAGGCACAGACAGCTTTCCTTTGAAAAAAGGAAGCAGAGGCTCACGGGTAACGATGCTGCAACAGGCATTAGCGAAGACAACACCTTCCATTCTCATTGATGGAATATTCGGATCTCAGACTGCCGGTGCATTGAAAACAGCAGGTTATCCGGAAACATTAGATGAAGCTCTCTTTAACAGAATCATCGGCACAGGAGCCGTTCAGGTTGTTTTCAATCCGGCAGCTTTGGCTTCCAGCTTATACAAGGCTGCCCAGGCAAAAAGCCTGAATGATGTATTGTCTGTGCTGAGGCAGCTTAAAACGGTTAGCGATTACTCAGCGGTGAACGAATACTACAAGAAGCAGAGCTTCATAGCAAAGACCATCGTTACCGATTTGTTGGAATATGCTTTCAAAAGCAATGAAGCTGCCAAAGTGCAGATACGAAATGAATTCCTGCGCATGGGTTTAAAGGTGAATAGTTCAGGCACGTGGAGCCTTCAAGGCATCCGCTTGTATAAGGACTTGATCACCATCCGCGCCACAGTCGTTACGGACTCACGCAATAACCGGATACCTGTGCTCAGGAATACGATACTCGGTGATGAGCTTGAAGTAGCTAATGGCATGACCTGGTTTCGCTCGGTTGACAACAGCATTCTGAAAGTCCCAACACAAGACGTCAAGTACACTTAAAATCAAAATTAACAATGGCAAAGTTTGAAGATTTTGCAGGCAAGCTCCTGCGATTGGAGGGAGGGTATGTGAACCACCCATTGGACAAAGGCGGACCGACCAAATACGGAGTTATCCTCTCCGTATGGCAGCAATACGGTCATGACAAGGATGGAGATGGAGACATTGATGCAGAAGACATCAAAATGCTCAGTGAGGATGATGCACGATACATAGCCAAGAAAATTTTCTGGGATTACTTCCGTGCGGATTTTATTCTCAATCAATCGGTGGCGGAGTTCATCGTGGATTGGGGCTACCATTCCGGCAGGAAGACAGTGGCCAAAATAGTGCAACGTGTATTGAAAGTAACCATTGATGGTATTGTAGGTGCTCAAACACTCGCAGCCATTAATTGTGCTGATCAGGAAAAGTTGTTTGACCAATTGAAATCAGAGCGAACTGTTTTCCTTGAAAACATCGTCAAGAGAAGACCGGATCAAATGGTCTTCTACAGAGGCTGGATGAATCGTCTGAAAGCTTTTAAGTACAACCCTGCCTAGGCAACGTAAGTCCAACTGTAAAAATCAACGAAGCATGTTATCACGCCTCAAAGCGATATTGAAATACTATGGCTATGTTCTTTACACCGAACCCTACCGGTTGAATATTGTCGGTCTCCGGTCGAAGAGTGTTGAGGCAAATCGCTTTGATGATGAAGTGCATGTCTTCTACAAAAAGCCGGATGGATCATGGAACTACCATGTCTATCCGGCTACTACCGATCCAGGAACCTACTGGTTGAACAACCCGATGTACGAGAAGGGCACAGCAATCTTGGCACAAGGTCAATACCGCGATGCTTATGCGATTGGCTCCCACAAGGGTCTTTATGAAGCCCTCGTCCAGGTGAGGCCTGTCACGGTTATTCGTGATTATGACCGTGATGCACTGCTTGACTTTTACAATGGAGAAAGAGAGACTGGATACTTTGGTATCAACATTCACAGAGCAGAGCGGGCAGGAACGACAAAGCTTATCAACAAATATTCAGCCGGATGCCAGGTGTTCCAGGATGCGGATGACTTCCAAACTTTTCTAAAGCTCTGTAACCAACATACAAAGTTGTATGGTAACAGTTTCACCTACACGCTGATTGACTTCCGGGCCTTGCGAAGAACTACATTAAAACGAATCGTAACAGCAACGAGCATCTTTGCTGCGTTGGCTTTGGGGTGGATTTTTAAACCGGATGTAGTATGAGCATTCCTAAGCCACCGTTTCATTCAGCCATCGAAGAGCTGGTGTATGAAATCTATTTGAAATTCACTACTGAAATGAATGCGTTAAAGCGTGAAGATATTGATACACTGGCCAAGCTGAATGCCATCATTACCGATGCCGTCCTGGTTAAAACAGAAAACCTTGACAGTGCCGTTCAATCGGTTAAAGGAAATGTTCCACCTATTGCCGATACGCTGGGGAAAATCTATAACATCATTCAAAGCCTGAATTTTCTCACCGCACAGGACATTGATACGCTGGCAGAATTAAATGCCATCCTTTCGGATGCAGACTTAATTAAAGAGGTAGACCTCACCAATGCCATCAATGCAGTTAAGGGAAATGCACCGGCTAATGCGGACACACTGGAGAAACTTTACAACATCATTCAGGGGCTTAACTACCTGACAGCAGAAGATATTGACACGCTTGGAGAATTGAATGCCATTCTCAGCGATGCACAGCTTGTAAAGACAGAAGACCTGACGGATGCCCTTGCTGCGCTTGACTTTAATCAATGGCGCTATGTTGACCTGGGTGATGTCTCCGGAGTACCCGTGATAAACCTTGCGGGTAAAGCTATCATTAAGTTTACACAGAGTGGAAGCATTACCAATTTCGATTTCACCGGGGTGACTGTTGGCAGGCATTACATTTTCATAATCGAACGTTCAGCTAACCATACATTCCTGCTCAAACCTGGGCGGTACTTCCTGCCTTTCGGAAATGCTATCGCCTTGACTGACCCAACAACCAATGGTACGATGCCTGCATTTTCGCGGGACATTGTTACAGCCATTTGCCTGGAACCCGGAAGGCTACTTCTGATACCAAGTCATAACTTCTTACCGAATTGATATGATTGGTCTCATTGGAAAAGGACAAGCAGTTTTAGAGTCGAGGGATGCCGGTGGAGAAGTTCAGCAGGGAGCACGATACTTTGCACTGCCCTGTACACATTTTGTTCAGGGATTTGGTATTGTAGCGGAGCCGGATATTTCTAATGAGGGATCTCCCGATGAGTTCACACCATTCAGTTCAAACACCTGGGGCATTTATACTGATGCAACTTTTGTAAGAGCACGGTCATTCGATAATCCTTTGTGGAGAGTTCCGACCATCGGTTCGTATATCAACAATTTCCGGATTATCAGGGCAAACATTCAAAGCGGATACACCGGCATGACAAGGAGCATACGCTTCCGATACAACACGGCCAACATTAATCCGGCAACAAGGGATTTCTATATCCGGATATCCGATCCTGGAGAAGTGGTGATGTTGGTTTTCTATAGTGAGAATAATGCCGGCTTGGCAATTAATGGAAATGAAACACAATGGGTAGGTAATTTAGGGAAACAACTCAATCAGTTTCCCAACTGCAAGGCAATTGTCATCGCAAGGCAAGCCATTACTTCAATTGATGGGTGGCCAGCCAATCTGGAAATGGTTTACTTAAGAAACTTACCCGTGCTTACTTCCATTGCAAAGTTTCCCAAAACTATGAAACACATCTCCTGGAATTCAGCCAATAATCTGGATGCTTCCTTTTACAACGATGCCATGCAGGACTGCGCTGATCTGGAGGACTTGTACTTTGCGATGGACAGTGGCTATCCCAACACCTTTGGATTTGGTCCGACTGGAATAACCGGAACACTTGACCTTACGGGAAAGGATAAGCTAAAAGTAATTACCATGACAAGCAGCCCGCTCATTACATGGATACTGCCTGCCGTTCTTGACAACATCGAAATTTTTGACGTTCGTAATTCGAATTTAAAGAACTCAAATAAGGCAGCGCTGCAAACTATCCTGACGAATGGAACAATAATTTCCTTCTGGACAGACCAAAACAATAATATCAACTGGAACAAGAACTTTACGGATGCTGACTTTGGCGATACGCTAAGATGGTTTGCGGCAAGCAGAACGGGAATTAGTGGTAATGTAACGCTAACCGTTCCTAAACCAAACATCATTCATTTCTGGATGGGCAATCTGTCAACTGCTTCGGGTAATTCAAATGTATTGACGGTAGTTGACGTGAGTGGTTTAATTGGCGTTGCCAAGTTGGATTTATCTGGATGTGACATACAAACGCTAAATCTTACAGTAACAAATTCATTGAGTATTCTTTACCTAATGGGTAATCGATTGAGTGTTTCCGCCAATCCAAACCTTGTTAATCAAATCAGAGGTTGTGCCGGATTAACAGATTTACGTTTAGGTTCTGGCTCCAACACAGACGGAGGGCAGAACAGTCCCGATGGATTTGGAAACAACCTGAATATTGATACGCTTGTAAATCTTACAACATTCGTTGCTGATTCCTGCAAGATGACAGGCAAGGTGACACTACCGAACGTAGCCAAACTCACTACGGTTCAGGTTCAATCCAATCCTGCATTGGAAGGATTTAACAATCTTGCTGCGCACAGTACAACAATTGTTTCTATCAACATCGACCGTTGTGATATTATCCAACTCCCTGACTTGAACTCTCTAACGAAAATCATAACACTCCTTGGGCGATTTTCAGGCTTGACAACTATTGATTTATCCGGAAGAACTGATACAGTTAATCCCATCGGTCAAATGCTTGTGAACGATTGCTCAAACCTCGTCTCAATAACATTGCCATCAACTCCCGGTGCAGCCAAGTGCTCTCTCGATTTGCATGGCTTCAACAATCCGAACCTGGCCGCAATCAATAACATGGAAAATGTTGAGTTCATCCACGCTCAAACTACATTCCGAAGATGGCATTTCAGTAATTGTCCATTGCTCAATATTGTGTTTCCATTCGGGGTCAACAACTTCCTCCCAGGCTCAATACAAGTCCAAAACAACAATATGAGTCAGGTCAATGTAGATGCTACCATTGACTCTATCTACCAGAACAGAGGAAAGAATTGGGGTACAGGTGTGAAAAATCTAAACATAGCCGGAACGAATGCAGCTCCCTCTGGGATACTTCAGCCTCCGACAGGATTTGTTTTAGGCGCAAATGATGGCAATCCGGTAGGTGCGAAAGAACAGGTGTATGTGTTGATGAATAATTATGGGTGGAATGTGGTGATGAATTGATAAAATCAGCTCCCCTCAAGCTTGTGCAAAAAGGCTTCGGTCTTATCTCTTTCCTCTCTATCCAGTTTACCTTCTCTGAAAACTTTAAGTAGAAGAATAACATTCTCACTACTTGAAGGCACATAGCCCAAGTCGGTCGTCATAAATTGTGAAAAATCGCTTGCTAATTTCTGGTCACAATTTTCACTTATGACTACCCACCCACTCACGTCCGTCTGAGGGTCACTTCCAAATCTCCACTTATTTAGATATTGATTGTATTCTAAAATTACATTCATACACGAATATAGCTGAAATTATTTGCAAATCATTGATAGCTTGGAAAGTAACTATAAGTCTCATTCTTTAAAACCCTAATGTGATAATCATTGATAATGATTAAGATCAGTCCATTATCACTTGTAATCGTTTAAAATAATAAACCTTGAAGTCTCTCTGATTGCATATTTAAAGCTTTATAAAACGAATATTATGGATGTGAGAAAGAGAGGTGTAGAAGAGCAAAAACTGAAAATCTACCGGGATCAACTTATTACTATTGGTGATCTCGAAACGTTCAAGAATGATCTCATTCAGGAATTCAAAAATCTTCTAAAGGAAACTACAACAGCTCCTGTCAAGAAATGGCTTAAATCAACAGAGGTCAAAAAGCTCCTGGGAATATCAACGGGTACATTGCAGAACCTACGGATGAATGGGTCACTATCCTACAGTAAAGTAGGCGGGATTATTTTCTACGACTACGCTGAAATCGTTAAGCTAATAGAGACCAATGAACAACGTTGAAAGGCTTAATGATTTTCTGTTGCGGGTCACATCGGATGACAATCTCACGACAACCCATATTGGTGTTTGCACTGCGCTGGTAGTTGCCTGGATCAGTAACGGGCTTAATAATCCATTTAATGTTTCTCGTAGAAAATTAATGGGCACAGCGAGGATCAAATCATCAACAACCTATCATAAAGTGATTGCAGATCTTGCATCACGTAACTATCTCAAATACGAACCATCGTATCATCCGGCTAAAGGCAGTCAAGTGCACATTCTATAAAGAGTTATTCACTGGTTATCAAAAGCGAATTGAATTTTGAGTTTCAGAATTCGGTTCGCTTTTTGTATGTTTGTTCATATCAAGTGGATTGTCGATCCTTTTTGATTTTGAACCGTAACCAATCGGTAACCATAATTTTGAGAAGCAAATAAATCATTAATAGTGAGGATGTTGTGAAATGAAAATCACTCCCTCCTCCTCTGCAAAGTCCCGCGAAAGCGGGATTTTTATTGACGGGCAAAACGGGTCACAGAAATATCGACAAGCTAACTCCTTCCTGATACATTAAGTCGAAACCAATTCTAAACATCATTCTTTAATACAGCACATCGACCCTTCAAAATCTCCTTATACTTAGTCTTGAACTCATTTGTTAAAAAACTTCTGTCGATGAAATTCAACAAAAGCTTCTCTCTGCCAAGGATGTCATCAAAAGCATTTCGTATCTGCACATCGGTGAGTTGATACGACCTGGCAAGCTGAACAAAATCCTGCTTCTGCAAGTTTTTCTTTTTACCGGCAATGGTCAACGCACTTTCCTCACTATCCTTTTCATTAACAAGCGTAACATTCAATAAATCATACGCGGGAGATAGTTGCCAGACACCATCCCGATCGATCAGGCTGAAGTTTTTCAAGTGCATATCGTTGTTGCCTGTGATAAAATTGAACAGGGTAAGTTGAAACAAGTTGTAAAGATTCAACCCCGGAAATGAACTTAGTTCACCGACTAATTTCCCTACCCGTTCCATGCTTGATTTGTATTTGTCTTCTGTTAAGAGTTCAGATAACTGACAAAAATCTTCCATGTGAACCTTTTTCGTTCCATCCCGGTCTATTCGCCTGGTGATATAGGCAAGTTCTCCGCTTGCCAATGGGATCAGTGCGTGAGGCACTGTTGCAATCTTACAACGTTCAGCCAGGTGCATCGTCAGGTCTTCGGTTTCCGGCATCTGCTGGTAATATTCACTGGGTGGTTTCAAAATAAATTCTCCCATCATCAGGGTAAGCCTACCTTTCTTCTGCTTCATTTTTTCAAGACCTAGTGAGATCTTAGGTTGCACACCCGTCATGATACCTTGGCTTCTTACAATTTTTTTTGCCAGTTCTTTCATTTCGGAAAGACTATAAGGCAACTCCGGTGGCTCTGTGGTGCCGAACATCTTTGCCGAGCATCCGGGATGGTAATAGTTACCCTCGGGAAGATCATCATAGCAGATCAGGCACCTGGACATAGTTATTCTTCATTTATCACCTTGACCGCACCGATGCAATCCCTGCACACGGTAAGGAGCAAGGTCATCCTGTCCCGGGGGTTTATTTTCCATGTCTCAACAGCAATGTCCAATAACCACCCTTCGGGTATCAGTCCATCAAAAAACGGGAACATGGTTTTGCTGGTGTACGCCTCCGTTTTGAAAGGCAACGTATGGCTAACCGGCTTTGCACCGGGGGCGGCCATGTACCGAGGATCATATTCAAACCGGTATCCCTCATCCGTTTGTTCGATGACCCCCGCTCTGTCTTCATTATAAAAAACAATACCTTTCATTTCTTTATTACTCCCAGCTTTGCACCAAACAGTTGGAGCACCTGGTTGACTTTATCCATGCGCAGTGACTTTTTCCCTTGTTCCAGGTCGCGCAGGAACATAAGTCCCACACCGGCCTTTCGAGCGCATTCGACCTGCGTGAGCTGATGCTGCTTACGCATAAACTTGACGAATTGTATAAGATCTTGTTCCATGCATTATATTATATATAATATATAATCATTACATTGTACAAATTTATATTATAAATAATATAATTAAAACTTTTTATAATGAATTATATTACATATAATATAATCAGTCCTTCCTCTTACCCAAACGACTCTTTGGCTCGCTGGGTCCGATTGAAAGCAAAGGCTGTTATGGGTAAGGCTTTCCCTTGTAACAAGGATTTCACCCGGGCAGAAATACATTTCATTTAGCTTGCAAACGTTAAAGCAGCCCCGCTCTTAGTAACTGCTTTTGGTGAGAACAATACCCGTTATATTGGCTCACTCTCCCAGCGTAATCATATTCACAAACTGATCATAACTATCCAGTTCCCGGCCTATAACAAGGTAGGCTTCTTCCAGTTCAGACAAAAAAAACAGCAGTTGAGCCTTGGTCGTGATCTCATCCGCTTTTCGGGTGAGTTGTCGGATAAGCCACTGTTCGTCAAATATAGTCGTGTAGTTGTACAGGGAAGAAAATGTGAGCACTTGCTCATACCCCATGAAATTCAATACTCCGGTAGCTTTGGCCGATTCCCATGCGGCCGTGTGATACGAAACGAGAGAAAGGGATGAACTGGAGATATGAATTGGCATTAATCCTGACTTTCTTTCAACACTCCCAGTTTCAATAAAAACTAAACTCTTTAGCCTGCTGTTAATTGAATCCGCTTCAGCGCGGGTTCCTGTAAACAACAGCTTCTCATCAACTTTTTCAAGAACACTTTTGAGTTTACTGATCTTTTCGAGGTTATCCCTGACATTGCTATGCAAACTGTTTTGGTTGATCAATATTTCAGTCTTTAAACGTTCAAATGCCTGCGCTACCAGTTCTTCCTGGTTTCTCTGTTCCCACCACGAATCAAGCTCAAACGCGATCAATATCCCAAACAAAGCACTAAAAAACCCAATCGTATGATTGGGCCAATCAATCGAAATCTTGCGTAACGAACGCTTTTTCATTGCTCAGGCAATTACCTCATCAAACGCTTTTGTAAATGCCTTCATCTCATCAAGGGTTCCGATGCTTACCCGGCACCATTCTTTATCCTGGTAATCCCAGATGCGGATCTGAAAGCCCCGTTTTTCGGTTTCTTCCAAAATTGTTTTCCCGTCTTTCGGGGCAGGAAACAATACCACATTGGCATGTGAGTTTCCATAAAACCACTTTTTGCTGTCGAGGTATTTGCAAAAGTAGTCGCGGGCTTCTGCGTTCTTCTTCCGGGTAAAACTCATAAACTCGTTGTCGCCCAGGCTTGCTTTCGCGGCTGCAAGCGCAGGCTGGCTGATGATGGTTCCGGGTTGGTATTTCGCAATCTTCCGAATGATATCGGGCTTTGCCACAATGTACCCCAGGCGCAGACCTGCCAGGCCGTAGATCTTCGAAAAGGTACGCGATACAATCACATTGTAATCCTTACGCACCAGGTCAATCATGGAATGCTGCTGGCCAGGCTCCAGAAATTCAAGGTATGCCTCATCGGAATACACGATGGCTTTGCGCGACATTTCCTCGCTGAAACTTTTAAGTTTTGCCGGATCCAGCACGGTGCCAGTGGGGTTGTTGGGGTTAACCACAAATATCACTTTTGTATCGGGCTTTGCTGCCGAGGCCATGGCTTCAAGGTTATGGGTAAGCGTTTCATCAAGGTCAACTTTATCCCACCGCGCATTAAACCGCACGGCAAACTCCATCAACGTGCGAAACGTTGGAAATGCCGAGAGCACGGCACCGCCTTCAATGCCAATGCCCATACCGGTTAATGCCAGCAACTCGCCCGAGCCGGCACCCAGCAAAATGTGATCGGGCGATACGCCTTCTTTATCGGCCAGCACCTTTTTAAACTCTTGCGCCTCGGCAAATGAATACCGGTTGTGCTCGGTAATGGATGCTTTGATGGCCTCGCGCGCTTTGGGCGAGGGGCCATACGGGTTTTCGTTTGATCCAAGCCTGACCAGCTTGCCGGGACGGAATACACCATGACGTTTTTCGGCCTGACTTACCGGAGCAGCCATTAACTCGTTAGCAAGCGTAATGCCCAGGGGCAGCCCGGCACCAAGCGCTACGGCCGATTTGAGCCAGTTTCTGCGCGATACTGTTTCCATAAAAAGAGATTAGCGAAATGAAAGTAAGACTTTTGCCTTACTTATCATACAGGAATTACAGGATTAGAAGATAGCTAAAGCTTACGCTCTATCAGGCGCATCAATTCGCCCAGGGCACTTTCGTCCACGGCATCAAAATCATTCAAGTTATCACTGTCAACATCCAGCACCAGTTTTACTTCTCCGTTTTTAAGCGCGGGTAAAACAATCTCAGATTTCGAGGCCGAACTGCAGGCAATATGCCCGGGGAATTCATCCACGTTGGGAACGATGAGGGTGCGCTTTTCTTTCCAGGCAGTGCCGCATACACCTTTGCCGAAAGCTATACGCGTACAGGCTATCGGTCCCTGGAACGGCCCGAGAACCAGTTGATTGCCTTTTACGAGGTAAAAACCCACCCATAAAAAACCCATCGTTTGCTTTAGTGCGGCTGCCATGTTTGCCAGGTTGGCGATAAGGTCAGCCTCTTCTGAAACCAGCGCTTCAACTTGCGGTATCAGAGTCTGATATTTCTCTTTTTTATCGGTTGACGATGATATGAATAATTCCTCGGCCATTACCGGACAAATGGAATTTCTAATTGTTTACAAATCTTTCTGCAAAGCAAATCTGACAATTCAGCGTGTCTACCAACAGCAGATTGCTTTTTATTCAACGGATTCTGATAAATGGCATGGTTACTTCCTTCCCTCAATAGTATGCACCCATTACGATGCAAATGTTGAAGAAATTCCTTTCTCTTCATTCAGCCAGTTCAACTGAATCTTTAATGACACTTTTTCCCTTGTATTCAAGTTCCAAAAGCTCTCTGTTTGAATCGAATACTTCGATAAGCGCATCCAGGACATTTGCTTTACATTCTTCAATGGTTCTCCCCTGGGAAAGTGCAGCAGGCACTTCTTCGATCTGGCCAACATACCAGCCATCGGTTGATTTTTCAATAAGTACAGTAAACTTCATTACACAATTTACTAAATCTTGTCCAAATTCCTTTTTGTCTTTTCGTTTTCAACATTGCCGGTGTTCAGCGTTGTTGCCGGCTCAAACAACAGTAATTCAACCACTTCTTCTGCAACCGGTTTGTGCTCCACCCCGCGTGGCACGATGATGAATTCTCCCACGCCAACCTCAACCGACTTATCGCGGAATTCCATTCTCAGTTTTCCTTTCGTTACCAAAAACAATTCATCTTCATGCTCATGGTGATGCCAGATGAACTCTCCTTTCAGGCGCGCAGCCTTTACCTGCTGGCCGTTAAGCTCACCGATAATACGGGGATTCCAGTAATCGGTAAACTGACTGAACTTTTCGCTGATGTTAACTTTTTCCATGGATAGGTCGGTAAACTGAAACGGTATCAGTAAGTACGGATTCGGATGAAACTAAGTTGCCGTGAAGTTGGGGTGAACGGATTCCTTTGCCAAAAGTATGCGGTGATGTGAACACGCGGGCTTCATCCCAGAGGCCGGCATCAATAAAAAACTGCAGGGTCTGGGCGCCCCCCTCTACCAGCACCGATTGAATGCTTCGCTTCTGCAAATCCGAAACTATCCCATTCAGAAAATCAGTTTCATCCACCCGGGCAAGCACCAGCTTCTCATGTTCCTCGTGCTTCAGCACATTGTAAACCAGGGTGGGTTGAGTGCGATCGAATACATGGAGTTTGGGACTTAATTTCAAAAAACGGTCAATAACAATACGTATGGGATTTCTTCCTGCCCACTCGCGTACATTAAGTTGCGGGTTGTCGTGAAAAACGGTTTTCGTTCCCACCAGCACGGCATCCTCTTCACTGCGCCACTTGTGCACCAATTGGCGGGAATGGGCATTGCTGATCCATTTTGAATCGTAATTTTCCTTTGCCATAAACCCATCGGCAGTCTGGGCCCATTTTAAAATAATGCAAGGCCGTTTTTTTTCAATTGCTATGAAAAAACGCCTGTTCAGTTCCCTGCCCTCTTTCTCAAGGACGCCTGTTACCACTTCTATTCCTGCCTGTCGAAGTTTTCTAATTCCGCCACCGTCAACCAACGGATTGGGATCAACATTGCTGATAACTACTTTTTTCACAGCATGGTGCACCAGGAGATCGGCACAAGGCGGTGTTTTGCCGAAGTGCGCGCACGGTTCCAGGTTCACATATACGGTACTTTCGCTTAAAAGGGACTTATCCGTTACCGAATTAACGGCATTTACTTCGGCATGCGGCCCCCCGTAATTTGCATGCCAGCCTTCACCGATAATCCGGTCGTTGTGAACCACCACACAACCCACTAACGGATTGGGACTAACATACCCCTTTCCGAAAAGCGCAAGCTCCTGGGCGCGCCTCATAAACAATTCATCGTGGTGGTGATCGTGCCGGTTCATCCGTACTTTTACAAAGATTAGCAAAAGCGTGAACTCCCGGAAACTATTCAGCGAACTGGCACTAAAGATCAACCTCCCTGCGACAGCCGATGAGATTAATCAACTTGTGCTGATGCTAATGGAGCATGCTTTCTCCATCAATCAGAATCAAATACTCATTGGAGAAGAGGTCAGTTGGAACAAGCCTGTGCAAAAAAAGGTATTAGCCTGGATAGACCGACTGAACCAGCATGAACCGATTCAATACATACTTGGCGAGGCTGATTTTTACGGAAGGAAATTTATGGTAAACCCGGCTGTGCTTATTCCGCGGCCCGAAACCGAAGAGTTGGCAGATTATGCCCTTTCATTACTCAATCCTTACCGCCCATCAACTATACTTGATATCGGCACCGGCAGCGGATGTATTGCCATTACCCTGAAACTGGCCCTGCCCCAGGCTACGGTGTATGCCACCGATATCAGCGTGGCCGCCCTTACGGTAGCGGCTGAAAATGCCCTAACACACGGTGCTGTTATTTACCTTAAACAACACGATATTCTTAGGCAGCCCCTTGCCAATACAAACCTGGACTTGATCGTAAGCAATCCACCTTACATCAGCAAGGAAGAAATGCCCTCACTTGCGATCCATGTTTCGCGCTACGAACCCCACACGGCATTATTTGTTGCGGGAGAGGACCCGTTACTTTTTTACAAAGCCATTGCCATAAAAGGAAAGAAAGCATTAAAACCAGGCGGCAGGGTGCTGGTTGAAATCAATGAACGGTTTGGCGATGAAACGGCCGGAGTTTTCCTTGACCATGGCTACAAGGATGTTTGCCTTATCGAAGATCTTTCCGGGAAAGACCGGATGGTTTCGGCACAACTTCAGGCATAGGGCTCCCCTACCCAAAAAGAAGTATTGCCTGCTATCGTTACCAATCCTTCATCCTGAACAACATTATCAACCAGGCCCTGCTTAATCAGGTTGTGTTGTGAAATAAACCGGAGTTCGATACCCTTCTTCAGCCACTTTTCGAACCGGCCGCTGCGTACGAACGACCAGCGCAGTCCGTTATAAAACGTTACAATATCCAAATCCGTAACGGGCGATATAAAGGCATCGGGTGCTACACCTACCACGTTAACCGACCGGTATTTTGAGGCCAGCAAAAACATCAGGGCGGTATCCAGCGGGCGATCACCCGGCTGATGTGAAAGAATCTTAAGCGGGGCATAACCGGCAAGATTTACGACATGCGCTTTCACATTGTTAAGCGTAGAAACCAACACATCGAATTTTATTCCCGAATCCATTACCGGTTCCAGCGCAGCTTCCAGCACAATTACCGTGGGACTCCATTCCAGCAGTTGCTCAACAACGGTAACAGGAACGGCCCCGGCATCGGCCATGATCAACGCAGGCTCCTGATCTTCCTTTACCACATGGTGTGATGACATTTTTGCAAATACGTTAAAGGTTGATAAAATAACTAAATTTGCAGGCATCCTGAATACGTTCATGCTCAGCGCCTCGGATTGTTACGCAATATTTCAACAAAGCATTGACGACTATCATGTTAATGATAATGTGGATACCCCTGTACGAAATCCACATCCAACAGGTTCGTTTGAGTACCTGCTGTACCTTAAAAACTGGATTGACACCGTTCAGTGGCACCTCGAAGACATCATCCGCCTGCCGGATATTGACCCGAAAGAAGCCCTTCAGATTAAAAGACGAATTGATAAATCAAACCAGGATCGCACCGACACGGTGGAACGGATGGATGACTTTTTTATGGAGCAGTTTAAACAGGTAACCTACAAACCAACCGCACGGATTAACTCCGAAACACCGGCCTGGCTGCTGGACCGCATGAGCATCCTGATGCTGAAAATTTACCACATGAAAGAGCAAACCGAACGCAAAGACGCTTCGGCCGACCATATTGCCCGATGCCAGGCAAAACTAAATACATTGCTGGAACAGAAAATGGATATGCACCTTGCTTTTGATCAACTGATTGAGGACATCCGAAATGGTGAGCGGAAAATGAAAGTGTACCGCCAGATGAAAATGTACAACGATGCATCGCTTAACCCGATGCTGTACACTAAAAAATGACCAAAATCCTTATTCTTCGTTTTTCCGCAATGGGCGATGTGCTGCTGCTGGTGCCGGTACTCCGTTCATTGGTAGCCGCCCACCAGGATGTGGAGGTAGTAGTTGCCACGCGGCCAAGGTTTGCTTCTTTCTTTTCGGGTATTGAACGGGTTAAGGTTTTTGAAGCCGATGTGGATACCCGCTTCACCGGCTTCTTTGGCGTACGTAAGTTATTCTTTGCACTGCTGGTTAAAGAAGATTTTGATGTAGTGGTGGATATGCACGACCACCTACGCACCGTTATCCTGCGCAACCTGTTTGTGCTGTTCGGCAAAAAAGTTGTTGTATTTAACAAGGGCCGTAAAGAGAAAAAAGCATTTACCCGCAGGTTAAATAAAGTAACCACACCGTTGCCCCACACGGTACAACGCTACCGGAAGGCACTCGAAAAGGCCGGTTATGCCTTCCCGATCATTCACGGTCCTTATTTATCGGCCAACGACACCTCCAAGCAACATCTTCAAAAGTGGCTTGACAAACAGGCTTTGCTTAAAAACCAAAAATGGATCGGCCTTGCCCCGTTTGCACTGCACAAATCGAAAATATGGCCGCTGGCAAACTATCCTGCCCTGCTGCAGGAACTCATCAGGAAGCTAAACCCAAAAATCTTTCTTTTCGGTGGCGGTGATCAGGAGATAAAATACTTCCACGATTTACAGGAACTCTTCCCTGAAAATTGTGTGATTGTTGCCGGCCAGCTGAAAATGCAGCAAGAAATTGCCTTGCTTCAGAAACTGGATCTGATGGTATGTACCGACTCATCGAACATGCACCTGGCCGTTCTTACCGGCACACCTGTGCTTTCGGTTTGGGGCGGCACCCACCCCGATATAGGGTTTGCACCATTTGGTAAAGGATCCGAAAGCATTCTTCAAATTGACCAGAAGGAGTTGCCCTGCCGGCCGTGCTCGGTTTATGGAAAAGAGAAATGTCACCGTGGTGATTTTGCCTGCCTTACCGGTATTTCTGTCGAAACCCTGGCGAGCCGGATTGTTGAAAGGCTACCGTAGGCATGTTAAAAACTGCAAGCGACTAAAACTTTACGTACTTCGCAATCAACTCGTTATCCAACCCTGCGGCCCGTGCTTTCTTTGCCTGCCTGCGCAAAATAAACTCAAAAATGCTGCGCCAGCCCGGCAGGTTGCTTTCGCTGATCTCAAATAGCCAGGCAAGTGCCAGCGGATTTTTAGGAAACCCGTTGCTGCGCACCTCCCCATCGCGGGCCAGGCCATATCCAATCTGCAATGACTGCTCAAATCCACGGCTTGCCGGGGTAAGCTCAACCCTGAATTTGCAGGGCTTATCCGAACTGTTGAAAAACCGGTGATTGCTCCAGGGATGTGCCGTTGCCGACTGCCCCGGCAACAGTGTATGCACCGTTTTTCCCACCTGTACTTTTAATTCCCCCTCGATGCAATCAAATTTTTCAGCGTAAGTTTTATGGTAGTGAATGCCTACCCCGCCCTTTGGGGCCAACTCAACTTCAACAAGCGTTCGCGCACCGTTGGTCTCGGCCGCTGTTTCAAGAAAGGTTACGTAATCTTTCTGAACGGGGTTGTAGATTTTTCGTTCCATATCCGTTGCTGATGCCTGGTGTGTTATGATTTGATTAGTCGAGGGTTTTAATACCCGGCAGTTGCTTTATCCGTCAATATAATCCTGAAGATACTGAAATGTTGGGGTTAATGCACCGTTTTTGGTAATGGTTGCCCGTGCGATAATGCCCTCTACATCCTCTGCCAGCAGCGGCTGCAATATTTTATCGAGCAGGTCGCGGCCGAATTCTTCCGAGGCGTTGCGCGGTAATTCGCAGGGCAGGTTATCAACAGCCATAACCGTAACATGGTTGTCGCTGCTCAGCGGGGGCATCTCTCTTCCGGTTGCCGGAGCGTAATCGTAGAGAGGTGCATCAATTGTGCTGGCCCTAAGGGTTGATGGTATGGAGCCTTCAATATCGCAGGTGATGTCGGCAATTACTTTGATCTTAAAATCAGCTGCCTGCATATCGGTGCGTGTAAACAGTACAGGTGCTTTCGGATTCCAGTAGGCACCGGCCAGTAGCACATCTGCTACTTTAGTGAACGGAAGAAATGTTGAACTATACTTTTCAGGCTCCCGGTGAAACTCATCGCGGTTAAAATGCCCGCCTTCTTTTCGCACATGGTAATCTGCACTGCTCAGTTGTACATAAACCGGTTCATTAAATGTTTTGGTAAGAAAATCTTCCGGGCTCACTTTCCGTATGCCGGCCGTGTCCAGTGTTTCCATGGCGCCTTTGCCCACCCGGCCGGCACCGGTAAGGATGATTTTGATTGGCGGCAGCTTCATTTTCCGAAGCTCCAGTTTCAAGTCGTTCACATCGAAACATTCGTATGCGCGTTTCAGGTCAAATTTTTTAAAGCGTTTGCCATATGCCCATAAGCCGTTATACGCACCTACCAGTCCTGCAAACCGGCCAAAGGCAACCAGCCGGTTGCCCAGGTTGTCTTTCAGCACCTCGTAATCGATCAGGCGAATGTTTTTCTTCACAATCGCCTGCAACAGTTTACGGTTATGCGGTTGCTTTTTTATGGTATGCGAAAAGAACAGATACGTTTTACCGGGTATGAGGCGGTCAATCGGCACTTCCTTTATCCCCATCAGGATGTCGCAGTCCGCAACACCGGCTTTAACCTCCAAATCCAGGGCGCGATACTCCCGATCCTGAAAGCAGCGGATGGGACTTTCTTCAATAACCACTTTTACATGCGGAAACCGCTGCTCAATTTCTTCGGCCTGAAAGGGCGTAAACGGCACGCGTTTATCGGGCGGGGTTTTGCCTTCGCGGATTAGTGCTAACCTGATTGATTTCATGAGTTAAAAAAATCAAAATAACATTTCATACCTCCAACAATTGCTAAAGGTAATGAAGCTTTGCCTTACCTTCGTATATGGACCACATTTACCTTGCATTGGCATGGGGCTTTTACTTTTTTCTGCACAGTTACCTGGCCTCCAATCGGGTAAAAGATTCTATTAAGAAAACCTGGCCACAACTGGCCGCAACTTACCGGCTGTTGTATGTTGCCGTGTCCATCACCGGGCTGGCAGCCATCGGATGGTTGCTCCGCGGCATTCCGAACAGGTTTGACTTTGCGCCTTCACCTGCCGTACAGGTAGGCGGAATTCTATTACTATCAGCAGGGGCAATTATTATCATGCTCTCCTTTCGGCAGTACAGTTTCACCGGTTTTATTGGTTTACGAAATGATGCACATGATACGCTGCAAATCAATGGCCTGTTGAATTACGTTCGTCACCCGATTTATGCGGGCACCGTCCTCATGGTCTTGGGATACCTCCTTTTATTACCCACATCAACAACTGTGGTTTCGGCCTTGTGTATTTTCATTTACCTGCCCATCGGCATCCGCCTGGAAGAGAAAAAACTTATTGCATTATATGGCGAAACTTATCGTGACTATCGAAATCGGGTGCCGGCTGTATTTCCTGATTGCAGACACTTGTTTTGTTTAATCCTTCTTTTTCTTTTTTCCTTTCTTTAGTTCTTCATAGTCATCGCGCTCAGCAAGCTTTTTATCTTCCACATTCTTA
>JAGUUF010000052.1 GCA_020063545.1 Cytophagales bacterium | reverse complement strand
TTTAACAGGCTCGCTGAAAGCCATTTGGAGATTCTTAAGAACTACCCGGTAACCTTTGCGTGGAAGGAGTTGTGCGACCAGTTTTTTGAAGCAGTTGGTTTTTTGCGCCAGTTCAACCTGGTTGAAAGTGAGTACATGATCAATAATGAACTGAAGGCCGGTTCATCCATACTTGCCGAAGGCGCCCAGGGATCATTACTGGATATCGACTTTGGAAGTTACCCGTTCGTAACAAGTTCAAATACGATTGCGGCCGGGGCATGCACCGGGCTGGGAATTGCCCCACGGCACATAGGCGAAGTGTACGGAATCTTCAAGGCCTATAGCACACGGGTTGGCAGCGGCCCCTTTCCAACGGAATTGCTTAATGAAGAAGGGGAGCGGATGCGAAAAGAAGGGAATGAATACGGGTCGACAACCGGCCGGCCGAGACGATGCGGATGGATTGATTTGCCGGCATTGAAGTACTCCATTATGATAAATGGTGTAACCAGGCTGTTCATGATGAAAGCCGATGTATTAAGCATCTTTCCAACAATAAAAATCTGTGTTCAATACCGGCTTAACGATGGTTCAGTTACCGACATGTTGCCGTATGAGCTGGTAAATGAAAAAATAGTACCCATCTATGAAGAAGTTAAAGGCTGGTCAGTTCCTTTAAACAGCACAGCCGGGGACTCCTTACCTGCCGCACTGGAAGGTTATATTCAATTCCTTGAAAAGGAATTACGTGTACCCATAACCCTTGTATCAACCGGGCCGGATCGATTGCAGACAATATTCAGGGAGAGTTTCAGCATGTAGTTTCACTTAAACTTTGAAATCTTACGTGTGAAAAAAACTGCACTTCTCTTATCACTGGCATTCATCTTACTTGTATCCGCAGGGATATTAATTTACTCCAGGTTTTTTCAACAGGAGGCATTGACCATCTGGCGGATTATCCCTGAACAGGCCATCCTGGTTTATGAATCAGGAAATTGTGAATCGTGTTTAAGCCAGATTAAGGAGAACCCGATATGGTTATCGGTTAAAGAAGTTATGGTGAGCACAAAGCCCGGTGATTTTAAGGAATCAATTCTGGGGAGCATCACCGGTAATTCGGGTTGGATGTCATCTCTTCACCTTACGCAACGAAATAATTTTGATTGGATATTTTACGCACCGGCTGATTTTAGCCGGAAGGCAGCGATGTGGAATAAATCCGGAAATGCAACAAACACAACGCGTGAGTACTCCGGGTTTCCTATCCATGAAGTGAAGCAACACGATCAGGTTTTTTCATGGACGACAATTGAGGATTACTGGATTGGCAGCTTCACACCGTTTCTCATCGAGGATGTTATCCGAACCTATAATTCGGGAAGAGAGAAAAGTTTTGAAAAGGAAATTGAAGCAATTAAAAAGCTTCCGGTAGTTCGCAATGATGCAGGTAACCTGTACATCCGTTATGGAGGATTAAATACCCTGCTGAACAGTTTTCTGACGGAGCGCTATGGGTTAACATTAGTAACGGCAAATACCGCTGCTCTCGATATTAAGCCAGGAGCCCCGGTTAATCTCAGCGGGTTTTCGCTTGTTGATCAAGCCTCCAACACCTCATTGCTGAGCCACTTTGCCGCCCAGAATCCCGTTGCGTTTTCGCATAAACGGTTTATTTCAAACCGCTCGTTAGCAGTAATCAATTATGGAATTGACGATGGATTGGCCTTTTTTAAAAATTTGCCCCTGGCTGCCGACAGCCCATTACAGGATTCATTGCGTTCGTTGGCTTCAATTGATATCCAGGCATTATTTGCGGGCTTAGGCAGGGAAATCTCGGTGTGCCTGCTGGAGCGGAAAAAGTCGGAAACAGGCAGCGTTATATTGATTGATGTAAAGGATAAACGGATGTGGACAAAGGCACTTGATTTGCTTTCGAAGGCTACAGAACGCAGCGATTCACTGTACACCGAACCATATGGAAGTTATGAATTACGCAAAGTTGACATCAGAAATCTTCCCGGCAAACTTTTCCGGCCATTGATTCAGGGTTTTGATCAATCGTACTACACAATTTTAGAGAACACTATTTTTTTAGCAGAAAACCCGGCAGACCTTAAGCGGTTTGTGGATGATATTGACCAGGAAGAGGTGTGGGGAAAATCCGTTTCAACCAATCAATTTCTTGAATCAACATTACTTGAATCGAATGTGAGCATTTACTTTAATACTCCGCTTCTCAAAAATATGCTTATTCAACACATGGCTCCTTCGTGGAAATCATTTTTCACAGAAAGGCAATCGATATTCAGTAAATCAGGATTGGGCGCCATTCAATTCAGTAACCTGAATGAAACATTTTATACCCATGTTATCATTGAACCCTCCAAGTCCGAATCATCATCTAATGGCAACACAGCAGCCCATCAGCGGGTACAGGTGGTGATGCGGGCTTCCGTGATGTCATCCTTGTTTAGTGTTCGTAATCACACAACAAAGCAGAATGATATCGTTTTTCAGGATTCGCTTGGTACACTGCATTATCTCTCACCGGAAGGAAAAACACAATGGAGTGTTTCATTAGATGGGCCCCTGGCGGGTGACATAAAACAAATTGATTTTTTCAATAACGGAAAACTCCAGCTTTTCTTTGTTACTCCTGGCAAACTGCATATTATCGACAGGCTTGGAAATTATGTAAGCCAGTTTCCGGTTTCCATACCCGTTCAGCAACCCGAGTTCGTTAACGTAATTGATTATGACAACAGCAAGCGGTACCGGTTTATTATTTCGGATAAGACCAACCGCATCTGGATGTTGGATAAACAAGGAGAGCCGCTGGAGGGATGGAAACCCAAGCTAACCGATGGAAGGTTAATTTCCCCGCCCCGCCATTACCGTATCCAGGGAAAGGACTTTATTGCTGCTATCCGGCAGGATGGGCAAGCTTATTTATGGAGCCGAAAGGGCGAACTTGTTAAAGGCTTCCCGCTTTCGCTGGATATGCGGCCGGAGGGTGCATTCTGTGTTGAGCCCGGCAACAGCCTTTCGGGTTCGGTCTTCACCTGTGTTTCAAAAGATGGGATCAAAGTCTGCTTTACCGCGGAAGGAAAAATACTGAGCAGGGAGCCTTTGGTTAAAGCAACTGTTACGGATCAATTCAGCCTGGTTGAAGAAAAATCCGGCAACGGCTACCTGGTGATAAGGCAGAATGCAAAACGCCTGACCATTTTTGATGATGACGGCCGGGAATTGGTGGCGAATGATTACGTGGGAATGAACAAAGTAGACATTCGGTATTATGATTTTGGTTCAGGGAAAACGTATATTACCGTAACCGATCGTGATCAGGATCTGTGTTACGTATATGATGGCAACGGCAATTCGCTTACCCCGTCACCCTTGGATGCTGCTGCCGTTGTACTAGCCTGGGATGGTACAGCCCACATTCTTTATGCCGATGGAAAAACTCTTACCATAGGAAAATTGTAGAAGCCATTTCAAAATAACCAAGATAATCACAGCGTAAAACAAAGTAGGTTTTGCATCTCATTTTTGAGGTAGCTTATAGTACAATATCACTTCCCCCTCATTTTTTCCAATTCATCCCACAAGTTTTCAGGTATTGCTTCGAGGTGACTGAATTCGCCACCGTTTCGCAGCCACTCTCCGCCATCAATGGTGATCACTTCGCCATTGATATATGCCGAAAAGTCTGACATCAGGTAGGCAGCGAGGTTGGCCAATTCCTGGTGTTGGCCAACACGTTTCAGTGGTATTCGTTCGGCCGGATTAAACTTCTTAACCAAATCACCGGGCAGCAGCCGGCTCCACGCGCCTTCGGTTGGAAACGGGCCGGGGGCTATGGCATTGCTGCGGATGTTGTACCTGGCCCACTCTACGGCCAACGATCGCGTAAGCGCCAATACGCCTGCTTTACCGCATGCCGAAGGCACAACAAAGCCCGAACCTGTCCAAGCGTACGTAGTTACAATGTTAAGGAATACACCCGGCTGCTTTTTGGCTATCCAGTTTTTACCGGCAGCAAGGGTTGTGTAATACGTCCCCTTCAGCACAATATCAACAACAATATCGAAGGCGCGGTGCGACAGCCTTTCAGTAGGACTTATGAAATTTCCGGCAGCATTGTTAAGTACGCCATGAATGGGGCCGAAAGAAGCTTCGGCCTGACGGATTACATTTTCAACCTCTTCGTATTTGCGCACATCGCAGGTTACTGCCAATACGTTACCGCCCGTTTCAGCTTTCAACGCTTCGGCTGTTTTATTGATTACCTCCGTTTTGCGACTTGTAATGACAAGGTTAGCCCCAAGTTCAAGCATATACTTACCCATGGAGCGACCCAGGCCGGTGCCACCACCGGTAATGATGATGGTTTTGTTTTTTAATGTTCCGGGTTTAAGCATTCCTTCCATACGTATTAAAGTTTTGCTTTAAGTTAGCAGAATCTGCATCAGCCTGATTACTGTACCGGCTTTTATTTCCCGTGTTTCTTTCGATATTTACGCAACCATTTTTTAAACGTATGAAGCGTACAATCACCGCATTACTTGTTCTTCCCCTCGTATTCTCATCCTGTGTGGTTACCAAGAAGAAATATGACGATATGCTGGCGCAAAAAGTTAAACTGGAGGCCGACCTTGCCGAACGCAACCAGCAATTGGAAAAGGCCAATCAGGAGTTGGCTGCATTAGATGAAAAAGTTAAACAACTGGCTGCTGATACCACAATCCTCGGCACGGATCTGAAGTCCAGGTCGGCCCGGCTGGCTGAGTTGAATAATGAATATGATAAACTGAATGCGTACTATAAAAACCTGCTTACCAGCAGCGGCAAACTTAACCGCGATATGGCCCAGCAACAGGAGCAACTGCTGGCCATACAAACCAGCCTGGAGCGCACACGAAGAATGAACGACTCGCTGAGTACCAGCCTTTCGGAACGTGAAAAAAAAGTAAGGGAACTGGAAGCGGTACTGGCAGCCAAGGATAAGGCGGTTAATGATCTTAAAAACAGAATTTCAAATGCGTTGCTTAATTTCAAGGAGAACGACCTGACGGTGAACATCAAGAATGGCAAGGTGTATGTTTCGCTTGCCGAACAATTGCTGTTTGCCAGCGGCAGTACCGAAGTTGATGCAAAGGGTGTAACCGCTTTGCAGCAATTGGCCAAAGCTATAAAAGATCAGCGCGATATTAACATTATGGTAGAAGGCCATACCGACAATGTGCCCATCTCAAAGAAATCGCAGTATATGCAGGACAATTGGGATTTAAGTGTAATGCGCGCAACTGCCATAACCAAAATCCTTACCAAGGCCGGGGTTTCGCCAAAGCAAATTACCGCATCGGGCAGGGGAGAGTTTACCCCGCTTGCCGCCAATGACACCCCTCAGAATCGGCAAAAAAACAGGCGAACGGAGATAATCATCACACCCAATTTAGATGAACTGTTCAGAATACTTGAAACCAATTAACTATGGGACGTTTATTCTACATTTTAATTATTCTGATTGATGTACTGGCTATCATTGACGTATGGAACCGGGAAACATCCATGGAGAAGCGTTTACTTTGGATTGTTATTATTTTGTTACTGCCGCTGCTCGGCCCGGTGGCGTGGTACCTCGTTAGCCGAAGGATAATCAAATTATAAAAAATGAAGAGGCTATCCTTTTGAGACAGCCTCTTCATTACGGTTGCCAAAACCGGGGTTAATCTTTCAGCACTACGGCATCAATGTTTTTCTGTTTTACCAGGGCATTGAAGGCGGGGATATCTTCCCTGAAAATTTTATTAAGTGCTTCCAGGTGTTTGTTGATTTCGGCTGTTATCTCATTTTTATATGCCACCATCTGGTCGGTAGGCCGGCTGTTGCCGTTACCGGCAAGCGAGTTGAGATGGGCCAGTTTGTTGTTTAGCCGAATCGGGAAGTTAAGCGGATCCTGGTTGCTTCGGTTTTTAGTCTGGTACAGCGTTTCTTCAATTGTTTTCATACCATCCTGAATGTCCTTGGCTTTATCCAGTACATCTTTCATAGCTTCTTTCTGGTCTTTAACCGGGTCAATGGCACGGTTAATTTGTTCACGGGCTTGCCGTATTTTTTTAATGGCCACATGGGTTTCACTTACTTTGGCGAGTACTTCCTGAACAAAATCGAACTGGGCTTTCAGGTCGGCATCGGTAGAGGTTGACCGTGGGTCTTTCAGGATTTCAAAATCCGTTTCCATGGATTTACCATTTACAGTTAACCTTACTTTGTATGCCCCGGGCAACGCGCGCGGGCCGTTAAGCGAAGCTGCCCACAAGATCATGCCGTCAAAAGATTCGGCATTGGGGTAGCGCATGTTCCAGTTAAAGCGGTTCATGCCCGGTTGCTTCAGGGTAAGTTTTTCTTCTTTGGCCTTAAGGTCGGGTTTGGTTGAAAACTTCTTAATGAGCTTGCCATCCGCCTGCAAAAACTCAAGACTCACCTGTGCTTTGGTGGTGTCCTTGAGGTAATAATGAACCATAACACCACCGGGGTGATTTTGCCCGGCTGTTCTTGGTGCGCGCCCAAAACTGAAAGCTGGGCCCATCCGGTAGCTGGGCATAGGTTTAAACAGGTACGATTCAGATGCTGCCACCTGGTCGGTTAACTGGTGAAGGGGCGTGAGGTCATCAATCAACCAGAAACTTCTTCCCTGCGTAGCGGCAATGAGGTTGTCATTTTTTATGGCGAGGTCGGTAATCGGTACGATAGGGAGGTTCAGTTGAAAAGATTTCCAGCTGGCTCCATCATCGAACGAAATGTACATGCCCGATTCCGTGCCGGCATAGAGTAACCCCTTACGTTTAGGGTCGGCCCGGAGCACACGCGTAAAATGGCCGGGGTCAATGCCAGCTGTAATCTTTGTCCAGGTTTTTCCGTAGTCTTTCGATTTGTACAGGTAAGGCTGATAGTCGCCCAGTTTATAGCGGGTACCGGCAATATAAATTCCACCCTTCTGGTGCGCGTCAAACTCCACGCTGTTAATCATCATCCACTCGGGCATGTCTTTAGGAGTAACATTCCTCCACTCCTTGCCGCCATCGGTAGTTACGTGGATGAGGCCGTCATCCGATCCGGTAACGATAAAATCTTTTTCGTAAGGCGACTCACCGGCAGCGAAAATGGTACAGTAGTATTCAACGCTGGTGTTGTCTTTGGTGATAGGACCGCCTGATGGGCCAAGTTTCGATTTATCGTTTCGGGTAAGGTCAGGGCTGATGGTTTCCCACGATTGCCCGCCATTGTAGGTAACGTGTACGTGGTTAGAGGTGGTGTACAGTTTTTTAGGGTTGTGCGGTGAGAAGAAGATGGGGAAGTTCCACTGGAAGCGGTACTTCATGTCTTCAGCTCCGTGGCCCATGGGGTTATTCGGCCACACGTTTACCGCGCGGCTTTCTTTGGTACGATGGTTTTCCATTTCGAGCAGGCCACCGTAGTTGCCGCCATAAACAATTTCCGAATCGGCCGGGTCGGGCGCCAGGTGACCGCTTTCACTGCCGGCAGTTATTTCCCAATCGCTTTCTGTAATGGCAAAACCATCGGTGCGGTGGTAAATCCGAACGGTTGTGTTATCCTGCTGGGCGCCATAAATGCGGTAGGGAAATGCATTGTCGGTAGTTACCCGGTAAAATTGGGCTGTGGGTTGGTTCATATAGGTTGACCAGTTTTCGCCACCGTCAAAACTTACCTGGGCTCCACCATCATCGGCAATAATCATTCGCTGGTTGTCTTCGGGTGCTATCCACAAATCGTGGTGGTCGCCATGGGGTGCGTTAAACGACTGGAAGGTGCGGCCTCCGTCTTTCGAGCGGTGATACGAAACATTCACCACATATACCATATCCTCGTCTTTGGTGTCGGCATAAATGCGTGTATAATACCAGGCTCGTTGGCGCAGGTTACGGTCGTCATTCATTTTGCGCCAGGTTTTACCGGCATCATCACTTCGGTACACACCGCCATTTTCGTTTTCGATGATGGCATAAACACGGTTGGAGTTTACTGGTGAAACACTGATGCCCACTATACCCCAGGTGCCTTTGGGCAAGCCTTCATTCCTGGTTAGTTCACTCCAGGTATCACCTCCATCAGTGCTTTTCCACATGGCTGAGCCTTCACCACCGCTCTCAAGACTGTAAGGCGTTCTGCGAATACGCCAGGTAGAGGCGTACATTACACGGGGGTTGTTCGGATCGAAACAAAGGTCAACTGCCCCGGCATCGGCATTGGCAAACAAGGTACGTTTCCATGTTCTACCGCCATCAACAGATTTATAAACGCCCCGTTCTTCCGATGATTTGAACAAATCACCAAGTACTGCAGCATACACGATATCGGGGTTCTTTGGATGGATGCGTACACGGGGTATGTGCCGGGAATCTTTTAATCCAATCTGTGTCCATGTTTTACCGGCATCCACCGATTTCCACATGCCATAACCGTATGACACGTTACCACGCACAGTTTTTTCGCCACCGCCAACATAAATCACGTTATTGTCCCACTCGCTTACGGCAACTGCTCCAATCGATCCGCCAAAGAATCCATCAGAGATGTTTTCCCAGGTGTTGCCGGCATCCGTGGTACGCCAAACACCGCCACCGGTAGCTCCGAAATAAAAGAGGTTTGCTTTGCCGGGTACACCGGTAACAGCAGCCGATCGGCCACCCCGGTAGGGGCCAATGCTTCGCCACTCCAGTGCCTGGTACAGCTTAGGGTCGTAGGTAACGGTAGCTGCCGTTGATGATGCCGGTTTTTTCTGGGCATAAACAGTCGGCCAGACGGCCAGCATACAGAGAAGTATGAGGTAATGCTTTTTCATAGGATATGGATTTTAGTTGCGTGAGATTAGGCTTAAGTTATGAATTGCCCGCCTACTTTTCTATCAGTGGCAGATAAAGCTTTATAATCGCTGCATAGAATTTTGAGTTTGGCAAAAGACCTCTATTTTCAGGGAAATTTTACCCATGCAACCTGGCGACTTGCGGAAGCTTTTCAGCATTCCGGTAATTGTAGCGGCCCTCGGCTATTTTGTTGATATCTACGATCTGCTGTTGTTCAGTATCGTTCGTATTCCAAGCCTGGCGGCATTGGGTGTACCACAGGCCGAGCAGTTTAACCAGGGTGAATTTTTGCTTAGGGTACAGATGACCGGCCTGTTGCTGGGCGGCATCATCTGGGGTATTATGGGCGATAAGAAGGGGCGGCTCTCGGTTTTGTTTGGATCTATTTTGTTGTATTCACTGGCCAATATTGCCAATGGTTTTGTTACCACGGTTGAGCAATATGCATGGCTTCGGTTTATAGCGGGCATTGGATTGGCCGGTGAACTGGGTGCCGGCATTACGCTGGTATCGGAAGTGCTGCCAACCCGGTTACGGGGGTATGGCACCACCCTGGTGGCCAGTGTGGGTTTATTGGGAGCGGTTATGGCCAACTTCATTGCCAAGCAGTTCGATTGGCAAGTATCGTATTTTATTGGCGGGGGGCTTGGGCTGATGTTGCTCATTACCCGTATCAGCGTGTTTGAATCGGGCATGTTTGTGCAATTGAAAGAAAAGGCGGTTGCGCGCGGAAACTTTCTGCAATTGTTTACGAATGCCGACCGGTTTAAACGGTTTATCAATTGTATTCTTATTGGCTTGCCCATCTGGTTTACCATTGGTATCCTGATTACGTTTTCACCGGAGTTTTCTGCACACCTTGGAATACCCGGGCCAATTGTTGCGGGTGATGCGGTGATGTTCAGTTACCTGGGGCTGGTGGCTGGCGACTTGAGTAGTGGGTTGTTCAGCCAATGGTTCCGATCGCGCAAACGGATTGTACGGGTTTATATAGTTCTCACCCTTGCTTTTATTTTATTATACCTGGCAGCCCCGGTTAAGTCAACCTCATTCTTTTACCTCACCTGTTTCTTTCTTGGGTTTGGCGTTGGGTACTGGGCGCTGTTCGTTACCATTGCAGCCGAACAGTTTGGTACTAACCTGCGATCAACGGTGGCCACATCGGTTCCTAACTTTATAAGGGGAACGGTTGTGCCGTTAACCTTTGCATTTAAGTTTTTGCGCGATTCGTACGGAATTATTTCGGGTGCGTTGATGGTCGGTATTGCCACCATCATTATTGCACTGGTTTCCCTTGCTTTTCTGAGTGAGACCTTTGGTAAGGATTTGGATTTTGTGGAATCGGATTAACGCGGAGTTAATACCCCAAAATTGCTGTCTGCACGGTAATCCTTACCTTTGCGCTTGAAAAATACTCCATTAATGCGTTTTTGGGCTGCTTTTGCAATTTTTTGCATCGTCACTGTTTTCTCAACAACTGTTTCAGGGCAGCAGATTTCGCGTATTGACAGCCTTCGGAGCCTGCTTGCCAGGGTGGACAAGCAGAAGCAGTTTAGTTTACTGAACGATATCGGGTTTGCTTACCGGTTATCCTACCCGGACAGCACCATATGGTACTGTACGCGTGCATTTGAAATAGGCCAGGAACTTAATTTACCAAAGGAGTTATCCAAGCCGCTTAGTTTTATCGGCCTTGCAAAAGCTTATAAAGGCGACTATAAATCTTCGTTTGATTTCCATACCCGGGCCATTGAAGTAGCCCAGCAACAAAACGATTCGGTTCAGCTTGCCTATGGATATAATAATTTCGGACGGCTGTTTTTTGATCAGGGCGATTATACGGGGGCGTATGAATACCTGATACGCGCGCTTCAGATTTTTGAAGTGATACAAGAGCCTACCGGTCTGGCTTACGTTTACCGGAGCCTCTCCAACATTTATAAGTCGCAGAACGATTTCAATAAGGCGCTTGATATGTCGCTCAAAGCCTATAACCTGCGTAAAAAGGTGGGCGAGCTGCGAACACTTCTTTCAGCACTCTCAGAACTTGGTTTGGTTTACAGCGAATTAAAGAGGTTGGACGAAGCCAATCGCTGTTTTGAGCAGGCCGATTCCATTTCTCAACGGATTGAAGATAACATCAGTCTTGCTGAGATACGGATTGGATGGGCCGAATTCCTGGTAAAAAGCGGAAATTATAAAAAGGCCGACAGCCTGGCGCACCTGGCCTACACCATGGTGGTTAAAACCAAAAACCTTCGGCTAATGCCCCGCGCTAACCTGCTGATGGGGAACGTTCATTACCAGCTGAAAGAATACAGCGATGCCATTCCGCATCTGAAGCAAGTGATTAGCCTGGAATCCAACGTTCACCTGGATTTAAAGCGCGATGCCAATTTTTACTTAGGAAAGATATATGAACAAGCAGGCAATAAAGATGAGGCCACCCGCTACATCAATCAGTACCTTGTGTTGAAAGAGTCGCTGGTAAGCGTTGACCTGGCCAGGGAAATTGAAAAACTGCAGTTTCAGCTGGAGATTGAAAAAAAGGAGCGCGAGAACGAGCAGCTTAAAGCACTTGCCTCGCAAAATGAATCGGTTATCAGGCAGCAACGGCTTCAGAATATTATACTTTATGTCGTTGTTTTTTTTGTAAGCCTGGTGGTGTTTATGCAATGGCGCAATACGAAGAAGCGTAAGGAAACAGCCGAACGCTTAATGATTCAAAATGCAGAAATTGAAGCGCAACGAAAAGAAATTATCCGCCAGAACGAGCAACTTGCCCGACACAACCGTGAGCTTTCCGATTTGAACCATGAGAAGGACACCCTCATGAATATTGTTGCCCACGATTTGAAATCACCCCTTAACCGCATACGCGGGCTGGGCAGCCTTATTGAAATGGAAGGGTCGTTAACAGCAGCGCAAAAAAAGTATCTCGAACTGATGCTGGATTCTACACGGGCAGGCCTTGATCTTATTACTGACTTGCTGGATGTCAATTCACTGGATGTTAACCGCGAACCCGGTTTTTCAACTTTTAATCTGGATCAGCTTATAGCCGATCGGGTAAATGCCTTCCGGCATGCAGCCGGCAGCAAAAAAATCGAGCTGGTTGCGACCGGAGCAGTTGGTGAGGTTACCACCGATTTCGATTACGTTACCCGGATTGTGGATAACCTGCTTTCCAACGCCATAAAGTTTTCACCTGCGCAATCAACTGTCACGATCTCGATCATGCAGGAAAGCGATGTGTTCTACATTGCAGTTAAAGACCAGGGCCCGGGCTTCAGCGAAGAGGACAAAAAATTTCTTTACCAGAAATTTAAAAAACTCAGTGCAAGGCCAACCGGTGGAGAAAGTTCAAACGGGTTGGGCCTGGCTATTGTAAAAATACTGGTTGACCGGCTTAACGGGAGCATTAAATTGAACTCGCAAACCGGTAAAGGCAGCGAATTTATTGTTAAACTTCCTGTGAAGATGCAGGTAGCTTAGGTCTTTGCCAATGCCTGCTCCAGGTCGGCAACCAGGTCGTCCGCATCTTCAATGCCGATGCTTAACCTGATGAGCGAATCCACCAACCCGTTTTTTAATCGTTCTTCCCTTGGAATGCTGGCGTGTGTCATGGATGCCGGGTGATTAATGAGCGATTCTACCCCACCCAGCGATTCGGCAAGTGAAAACAGGTTAACACTTTTCATCAGTGTAAAAGCTTTTTGCAGGTCATCGTCTTTCAGTGTAAAGGAAAGCATGCCGCCAAAATCGCGCATTTGTTTTTTAGCAACCGCATGGTTGGGGTGCGTGGTAAAGCCAGGCCAGTAAACCTTTCCTACTTTCGGATGGGCAGCCAGAAACTCAGCTATTTTGCGGCCGTTCAGGCAGTGGCGCTCCATGCGCAGGTGTAATGTTTTAATTCCCCTCAAAACAAGAAAACAATCCTGCGGTCCCGGCACTGCTCCGCATGAGTTTTGAATGAAGGCCAGTTCCTGGTAAAGTTTCTCATCGTTGGTAACCAGCGCCCCCATGATCACATCCGAATGGCCGCTCAGGTATTTGGTTACTGAGTGCATAACCATATCAGCACCCAGGTCGAGTGGGTTTTGCAGGTATGGCGATGCAAAGGTGTTATCTACTGCTACCCGAATGTTTTTTGTTTTGGCTATGTCAACACATGCCTTAATGTCAATTACATTCATCAGCGGGTTGCTGGGTGTCTCCAGCCAGATGAGCCTGGTTTTTTCGCTGAGGTATTGGTTGATATTGGTTGCGTTGGTAAGGTCAATAAAGTGGAATTTTATCCCAAGGCGTTCATACACACGTTTAAACATCCGGTACGAGCCGCCATACAAATCGTTGCTGGTAATTACCTCATCGCCTGCATTGAGCAGTTTTATAACCGTATCGGTTGCGCCCATGCCGGAAGAAAAGCAAAGTGCATACTTTCCGTTTTCAAGCGCAGCAATACTTTTTTGAAGTGCGTTTCGGGTTGGGTTAGCCCCGCGCGCATACGCATAGCCTTTATGTTTGGCGGGCTCTTCCTGCACGTACGTACTGGTTTGAAAGATGGGCGTCATGATGGCCCCGGTTGAAGGGTCAGGTTCTACGCCTGCGTGAACGGCTTTGGTTCCGAATTTCATACTATGATTTGGTTAACGACCGGCAAAAATACCGGATTATTTGTTTTGCCAATATTGGCGAACAGCTTCCTTCCAGTTGGCCCCGCTTTTCAGGTAAAGGGCGGTATTGATAAGCATGGTGTTTTCAGGCGAGGGGTCGTTTTCGGCTGCCCGGATAATCAGGTCTAAAAATTTTTCACGATCAGTTTGGGCGAGTTGAATGAGTTGATGTATAAGTTCTTCCGGTTTATCGCCATTTATTTCCTGGGCAGGGTTAGCGGCAATCCGCTCGCTCAGCGGGGTTGGGCTTACAAAGGAAGCTGCCTGCTGCTTCAAAAACAGGTCGAGGTCTTTAAGCGGATTTTTATTTTTACTCATTGCAGGTGCTTCATCAACTCATCAACAACCGGCTGGTACTCCTTTTCAGCACTTACCGTGCTGAAATTTACAAATACGTTTTTTTGCGGCACCATCACATCCAGGATGATTGCGTTTACGTTGCTCAGGCTTTCGTGAATGGTTTTCAGTTTGGTAAAGCTGTGGATGCGGTTGGGTAACACCATTATTTTCAGGTTCGGATTCAATTCGCGGGCAGGGGCCAGGTCGGCCACGGTCTGGTAGGTAACCAGTAAATCGTTTTGGGTAAGGCTGGTGGGCACAATCACCGCATCGCTTACCAGGCATAGTTTTTTAATGCCTTCATCGGTGGTTTTGCCGGCACTGTCGACAATAATATAATGCAAGCCGGGCGTTTGTTTAATCCGGATAAGTTCATCGGCCACTTGCTGGTCGTGCGAGCCCAGTATTTCAAACAACGTTCCATCGGCCTCGCCTTTCAGCTGCTCCATTTTACGGAGGGTGTTGAGGGTGTAATTGGTATCGGTTTCCACCAGCATAACCTTCTTTCCGGCCCGGTGGAGTGCGGTTGCCAGGTTAATGGCATTGGTGGTTTTGCCCGTTCCGCCTTTGCGGCTGATGAAGGAAATGATTTTGGACATCTGCCCGTCAGAGTGTTCGATTAACATCAAACTTTTCCAGGTAGTCGGCTACCCTGCGCACAAACGATCCGCCCAGTGCCCCGTCAACCACCCGGTGGTCGTATGAGTGAGAGAGGAACATTTTATGCCTAACCACAATGGCATCGCCATACGGTGTTTCAACTACAGCGGGTTTCTTTTGTATTGCACCCAGCGCCAGGATGCCCACCTGTGGCTGCATAATAATGGGTGTACCCATTACATTGCCAAACGAGCCCACATTGGATACGGTGTATGTGCCGCCAGCCAGATCATCGGGCTTCAGTTTATTGTCGCGAGCGCGGTTAGCCAGGTCGTTTACGATTTTAGCCAGGCCGGTAATGTTATACTGGTCGGCATTTTTAATAACCGGCACAATCAGGTTGCCGGATGGCAGGGCTACGGCCATGCCCACGTTTATATCTTTCTTTTTGATGATCCGGTCACCATCCACCTGGATGTTGATCATCGGGAAATCCTTAATGGCGCTGGCTACGGCTTCAATGAAAATGGGTGTGAAGGTTAAACTTTCACCGAAGCGTTTCTGGAATTCGTTCTTCACTTTATTGCGCCAGAATACAATGTTGGTTACATCGGCTTCAACAAACGAGGTAACGTGGGGAGAAATCCGTTTCGAATCCACCATCCGTTCGGCAATCATTTTGCGCATGCGGTCCATTTCGATGATTTCATCTCCGCCCGATATGGAAACCGGAACGGCTTTTGGCGGTGCGGTTACTCCGGTATGTTGTTGAACGGATTGGATGGTTTGGCCCAGTTTACGGTGCTGCACATAGGCAAGAATATCTTTTTTGGTTACGCGTCCTTCCAGGCCGGAGCCGGGTATGGTTTCAAGTTCCATAACCGGTATATTCTCCTCACGGGCAATATTTTTAACCAGGGGTGAGTAAAAGCGTGAGGCCGACTTAAAATCGGTAGCACCGGTTTTGGACGATCCGTTAGTGGGTACCGGTGTGGCGGTTTCTTTTACCGGTTCCGATTTTTTTGCAGGAGGTTGCTTTTCGGCCAGGGGAGTTGCCGCAACATCGGCTTCGGTGGCGATGATGGCAATGGGTTTTCCAACTTTAACAACTTCGCCCTCTTTGGCAAGAATCTCCTTAAGAACACCGGCATGGGTTGAGGGCACTTCAGTATCAACCTTATCGGTAGCCACTTCCAGTACCGATTCGTCCTGTTCAATTTTATCACCTGGTTTTTTCAGCCACGACAGGATGGTGGCCTCCATAATGCTTTCGCCCATTTTTGGCATAATCAGTTCAACCAGCGCCATGCAATGTAATTTTTTGACCGGCCAAAGTTACTATTTTTCTGCCTACTCGCTAACCGTTTAATGATGCCTGACGCTCGGCCGCGAGCATTAAGTTTATTGGTCAGCAGGGTTGTTTTTCAACTTTCTCAATCCTGATTTGAATCAGCGTTGCCGATGATTCCGGTCATATTACAGGAGGAATGTCACCGGTACATTCAGGGACTTAACTGAAATAGCCATGAATGTTGCCAGCATACTCGAAAGACCCACCAGCCCGAACGCTGAGGCCGGTATTCAGGGTCGCTATGTATATTCTTTTCACAATGGTGATGGAAAAAACAAACAATTGCTCGGAGGCAAAGGAGCCAACCTTTGCGAAATGACCCAAATTGGGTTGAACGTGCCGCCCGGATTTGTAGTGACTACGGAGGCATGCCTTGCATACCTCAACGGACCTGAAAAAAGGTTGCCAAAAGGCTTGATGGAAGAAGTTGTGGAAAATATGCACTCACTCGAACGGGCCACAGGTAAGGTATTCGGTGATGAGTTCAATCCCCTGCTGGTCTCTGTCCGGTCGGGCTCGGCCATGTCCATGCCGGGCATGATGGATACAATTCTTAACCTGGGGCTTAACAAGCGTACACTTACTGGATTGATTCGGCAGACACAAAATGAACGGTTTGGTTATGACGCATACAGGCGATTCGTTCAATTGTTTGGCAAAGTTGCACTGGGTGTGCCGGATGAAAAATTCGATATGCACTTTGAAGAAGTGAAAAGGCGAGCTGGTGTGAAAGCAGACATTGGGCTGAATGCTGCAGACCTTAAGGAAATCAGTGAGCGGTTTTTACGTGTTGTTAATGAAGTAACCGGAAAACCTTTTCCGGAAGATGTTTATGAGCAGTTGGAAATTGCCATAAAAGCAGTGTTTAATTCATGGATGGGGAAGCGGGCTGTTGATTACCGGAAGGAATTTAACATTACACCTGAGATGGCAAACGGAACGGCAGTAAATGTCGTGTCAATGGTGTTTGGCAATCTGGGCAATGATTCCGCAACAGGTGTAGGCTTTACCCGCGACCCGGGGACAGGAGAAAACGTAATGTTTGGCGAATACTTAACCAATGCCCAGGGCGAAGATGTGGTTGCGGGTATTCGAACACCAAAGCCTGTGAGTGAGCTGGCCATTGAAATGCCTGAGCAATACAAACAGCTGGAAGCTTTGCGACAGAAACTTGAAAGACATTACAAAGAAGTTCAGGATTTTGAATACACCATTGAAAAAGGTGTGTTGTATTGTCTTCAAACACGCAACGGCAAAATGAACACCACAGCCATGGTGCGAACCTCGGTAGAGATGGCACGCGAAGGGCTGATTACAAAAGAACAGGCATTGTTAAGAATCAAGCCGGATATGCTGGAGCAGTTACTTCACCCGCGGTTAGACTCCTTGCATAAAGTACAGCCCCTGGCGCAGGGATTACCCGCATCGCCCGGTGCGGCTTCGGGGCATGTGGTATTTGATGCCGACCGGGCTGAATTGATGGGTAAATCGGGTGCAAACGTAATTCTGGTTCGCGAAGAAACTAAGCCTGAAGATATTCACGGTTTTTTCGCTGCACAGGGAGTGCTGACCAGCAGAGGCGGCAAAACCTCGCATGCAGCGGTGGTAGCACGTGGAATGGGTAAACCTTGTGTGGCCGGTGCTGAAGGCATAGAAGTAGATGTTAAGTTGAGGCAGGCCCGTATTGGTGATAAAGTTTTGTATGAAGGTGATTTTATTACTCTGGATGGCGGAAGCGGCTTTGTTTACCCCGGAGTTATTCCAACGGTTGAGCCTTCCTTTTCGGATGAACTTAAAACCCTGCTAACCTGGGCCGATGAAACAGCAACCCTGAAAGTAATGGCCAATGCCGATACACCCGAAACAGCAAAGAAAGCCCTGGAATATGGTGCGATGGGCATCGGGTTGTGTCGCACGGAACGCATGTTCAACGATGTTGACCGGCTGCCGATAGTGATAGAGATGATATTGGCTGCCACTACGGCTGAACGGGAAGCAGCGCTTAACAGGCTGCGCGAAATCCAACAAAAGGATTTTAAAGAGATTCTAACCGTAATGGCACCGCGCCCGGTAACCATTCGGCTGCTTGATCCGCCAATCCATGAATTCCTCCCCACCGAAGAAGTCCTGCGTGATGAGTTGCAACATCTGAAACATCTCAAAACAACAGTAAGTGGCGTGACGAATTTATTCGGAAGCCTCCGGCTGTTAAACAAAGACGCATCAATGGCTGATAAGGCTCCCGATCCCTTTAACCTGAGCGGGGTTGAACTTATTGAAGCAGCAATACAAAAAAAAGAACAAATGCTGAAGAAGGTAAAGGAACTGCATGAAGTTAACCCCATGCTTGGGCACCGGGGCGTTCGCCTTGGACTAACCTTTCCGGAGATATACCGGATGCAAATTCAGGCCATTCTGGAAGCAGCCGCTGATTGCCAGCGGGTAGGCATTGATGTTCGCCCGGAAATAATGATTCCCCAGGTTTGTGCGGCCGAAGAATTAAAGCAGGTGCGGGCTTTTGTAGATGAAATCCGCGAACGGATTGAACGGGAAAGGGGTATTAAACTGAATTTCAAATTCGGTACCATGATTGAAGTGGTGCGGGCCTGCCTGCAGGCAGAAGAACTGGCAGGTGTTGCCGATTTCTTTTCATTCGGAACGAATGACTTAACCCAGGCAACATTCTCCTTCTCACGCGAGGATGCCGAGAATAAATTCCTGCCTTACTATATCGCAAAAGGCGTGTTGAAAGATAATCCGTTTGAAGTGCTGGATAGCAAAGGCATGGGTAAACTGATGAAGCTTGCTGTAACGGATGGGCGGAACAGAAGGCCAGAGTTGAAAGTTGGTATTTGTGGCGAGCATGGCGGCCACCCGGCATCGATAACCTTCTGCCACCAGATTGGTTTAAACTATGTATCGTGCTCAGGTCCGCGTGTTCCGGTAGCACGACTTGCCGTTGCCCAGGCTAAACTGGGCGAGAGCAACTACTTAAGCAACTGAATTCGGCTAAGAGGGTTTGGTTGAACAAAGGGGCTGGTGCAGGCGGTGCCGGCCCCTTATTGTTTTGGTATGCTCAGGCGGATGAGGTTGAGTACCGCAGTTGATGCAAGTTTAATGTTGATCATCCTGTCCTTCGAAAGTTGCAGTTTTTTGGTTACGGTTTGATGCTTGTCGGAGTAGGCTATCCAAACAGTACCTACCGGTTTTTCGGGCGTTGCGCCCCCGGGGCCTGCAATACCACTGGTGGCAACACCAATGTCGGTATTGAACTTCGCCCGAACAATGTTGGCCATTTCGATAATGGTTGGCTCACTCACTGCGCCATACCGTTCCAGCGTTTCCGGCTTCACACCCAGTTGACGCATTTTAATATCGTAGGCGTAGGGGATCATGCTGCCCATGAAATAATCCGAGCTTCCGGGCACGGTGGTGACCAGGTGCGAGAGGTAGCCGCCCGTACAGCTTTCGGCTATGGCCAGTGTTAGTTTTCGTTCGCGCAGTAATTGTCCGATAACCTGCTCCAGTTCCAGATCATCAAATGCATAAACAAAGTCACCAACCAACGGCTTCAAATCGGCCAAGCGTGTATCGGTATCACGTATAAGTTGATCAGTTGAATTTCCAAATGCTGTAAGTCTGAGTTTTACTTCACCTAAGCCCGGCAGGAAGGCCAGCTTCATGTTCGGTGGAAGCGACTTTTCCCACGTTGAAATTTTATCAGCAAGAAAAGATTCGCCAATGCCGGCTGTGCGAATAATCCGGTGCAGGATTACCGGTAATTCAAATGTCTTCCGGAGTTTGGGAATAATAGTTTCCTGCATCATGCGTTTCATTTCATGCGGTACACCCGGCATAGAAACGAAAACTTTCTTATTCCTTTCAAACCACATACCCGGAGCTGTGCCAATGGCATTGGTGATTTTTTCGCAGCATACCGGCAAGGCTGCCTGCTGCCGGTTGGTTTCGGTAAGTTCGCGCCCACGACTTTTAAAAAACTCCGTTACTTCGGCCAGCGCTTCGGGGTGGATTTCGATTTTACAGTTAAAATACTTTGCCAGGCAAGGTTTGGTCAGGTCATCGCTGGTAGGGCCCAGGCCACCGGTTATCAGTATGATGTCGGCACGCTGTTCGGCTTCCGTAAAGGCTGTAAGAATCTCCTCCTCCTTGTCGCCAACAGTTGTTCTGCGTATGGTTTTAATGCCTGCTTTATCTAGCTCACCGCTTATCCAGTGTGAGTTGGTATCGAGTGTTTGCCCGTAGAGCAGTTCATCGCCAATGGCAAGGATTTCGGCAAGGATGGGTTTCATTTAGCGACTAAGTTGCCAAAAAAAACAATAGCTGATATTTTGAAAATTTTAATAACTGGGTTTTTAATGAATGTTCGGTAATTTAGCACCCTTCAACCAGTGGCCATGAAGCAAATCTGCTATGCGTTTCTTTTATTCGGCTGTGCCTGTACCACCACCCAGCTTAACCAGGTGGTTGGCGACATCAATAAATCCATCGGTGGTGAAAAGCCGCTGACCACAGCCGAAGTGGCGGAGGGGTTAAAGGAAGCCCTTATCAGCGGTATATCCAAAGGTTCCGACCAGGTTTCACAACTGGATGGGTATTTCAAAAACCCGGAGATAAAAATCCCCTTTCCTCCTGATGTAAAAAAAGTAGAAAATACCCTTCGAGACATTGGCCTGGGCAGTGAGGTAGATAAATTCATTATGACCCTTAACCGGGGTGCTGAAGATGCCGCCAAAGAGGCCAAACCTATTTTTATCAGCGCAATAAAGTCTATGACTATTGAAGATGCATGGGCAATATTGAGAGGCGATCAGGATGCCGCCACACAGTACCTGAAGCGGACAACTTCAGCACAATTGAAAGAAAAGTTCAAGCCGGTTATCCAGAGCTCGTTGAATAAAGTAAATGCCACAAAGTACTACAGCGACCTTGTAAACCGGTATAACCGAATACCAACGGTTGAAAAGGTTAATCCCAACCTGGATGACTATGCTACCGATAGAGCTATTGACGGGTTGTTTTTAATGATCGCCAAAGAAGAAAAAAACATACGCGAAGATCCGGTTGCCCGTACAACCGAGTTGCTGAAAAAGGTTTTTGGATATAATAAATAAAACCATGAGAGTAGTCAGCATTTTTTTTATCAATTTGATTTTGTTTTCATGTGGTCAAAAGTCCGGCCCGGCCACAGAGGCTTTACAAGATAATCCGGGTGAGCAGCCTTCACTGAATGGAGTGTGTGGATATTTAACGCGGACTGAAGTTGAAAGGGCTTTGGGTGTAAAGCTCGTGGAAGAACCTGCTGAAATAAATGAGGAGTACCTGGGTGGCCGTGGTTGTTCGTATGGAGGTGAAACTTCAGGTGGTGAGGCTCATTTTGGTTACGTTATCTTTACAACAGCAGAGCAATTTGCCACCGTAAAAGCCGGAGAGCAAACTCCTGGTGTTGGCGATGAAGCCTACACAGTTAATGGTCCGGATGCCCAGCAACTTTGGGTGCGCGAAGGGGATTTCTATATTATGGTAGCAATAGGCGATGTACCCAGGCCCAATGAATCCAAAATGCTGGCCCAGCTTGTATTGAACCGATTAAAAACTAAACCTTTAGAACAGTAAAGCATGAGTTTATTTCAAAAGCATGAAGCGATTCTGAGAAAGGCAATCGAAGCCCTCCACAACCGAACGTTCTTTGCGGCCTACCCCGAACATCCGGCACCGGCTGTGTATGGCGAAACGGCAGATGCAGACGGCCAGGCAGCGTTTAAAAACCGCCTTGGAAAAAAGTTTGAAGAACTGAAACAGGATAATCCCGAAGGGTGGATAGGGCAGGAGGAATCTCCCTATACCCAGGAACCACTCGGTATTTCGTATCCATCGTTCCCGACCAGTACATTGATTGAACGGGCAAAAAAAGCCTATCATGCCTGGCGCAAAGTGAGCGTGCAGGACCGGGCCGGGATTTTAATTGAATCGCTTGAACGTGTAAAAGCACGGTTCTTCGAAATAGCATATGCCACCATGCACACCACAGGCCAGGGGTATATGATGGCCTTCCAGGCATCAGGGCCGCATGCGGCCGACCGGGCGCTGGAAGCGATTGCTGCCGGCTATGAAGAACTCAATCGTTTTCCGGCAACAGCTCTTTGGGATAAGCCGATGGGGAAAATTAATATTCAACTCAATAAAGAGTGGCGCGCTGTGCCCAAAGGTATTTCGCTGGTTATTGGCTGCTCTACCTTTCCTACCTGGAATACCGTACCCGGACTTTACGCCAGTTTAATCACCGGCAATCCTGTTATTGTAAAACCGCATCCCGGAGCCATTTTACCGATTGCTATTGTAGTGGCAGAAATTCAAAATGTTTTAAAGGAAAATAACCTGGATACCCATATCTGCCAACTGGCACCGGACACGTATTCAAAAATGATTACAAAAGAACTGGCCGAACATCCGGATGTAAAACTGATCGACTTTACAGGCAATTCGGCATTCGGCAGTTACCTGGAAACGCTTCCGGGAAAAACAACATTCACCGAAAAAACAGGCGTGAATTCGGTTATCATTGATTCGGCAGAAGATGCCGACAAAGTGGCTGCAAACCTGGCCTTCTCTGTAGCCCTGTACAGCGGCCAGATGTGTACTGCGCCCCAGAATTTTTATATCCCTGAAAGCGGAATCAACACTTCAAAAGGAATTGTCAGCTTTGATGAGTTTGCCCAAAAGATAGTGGACAACATCAACAGCCTGGTTGACAACCCGAAAGCTGGACCATTTGTATTGGGTACCATCCAAAACAAGAAAACCGGTGATCGAGTTGTTGAAGCGGAGAACCTGCCCGGCAAAGTGTGGCTGAAAACACGCTCCATTACCAACCCCATGTTTGTCAATGCGCGAACCGCTACCCCGGTAATCGTGGAGGTTGATGCATCGAAGAAAGATATTTTTGGAAAAGAATTGTTTGGCCCTATAGCGCTGCTCATCAAAACAAAAAATACCGACCATTCCATACAGCTTGCACAGCAACTGGCACAGCAGCATGGCGCCATAAGTTGTGGTGCCTACACCACCAATGCCGGTGTGCGTGAAAAAATTGCCGATGAGATGGCGCTTGCCGCTACCCCGGTGTCGTTTAACCTTACGGGAGGGATCTACATGAACCAGAATGCGGGCTTCAGCGATTTTCATGTTACGGGTGGCAATCCTTCAGGCAATGCATCATTCACCAACCCGGAGTATGTTATCAAGCGGTTTACCTGGGTTGGTCATCGTGAACCGGTTAAGGCACAATGAAGAAGTATATTTTAGGATTATTTATCGTTCTTGGTACATGCCTAACCAGTGGGTGTCATCCCACAACATTTGTTGTAGGCAACGGTCCGGGTCAGGGCCGGGAGGTGACATACCGGAACAAATACTTATTCCTCGGACTTAAGCCCATTGGAACACCGGCCGATCCGAAAGTACTTGCAAAAGGCAATCCGGATTATTCGATTACCGTAAAACTTACGTTTACCGATTTACTGCTTAACGTGGTAACCATCGGCATTTACAGTCCGCTTACGGTAACGGTCAAGTACTAATCAGTCCGGAGGCTATGCTTTTCGCTTTGAATTGGTCAGGCTGATAAGTTTACCAATGCTGAGGCCCTGTACCAGGATTGAAAAAACTACCACGTAATACGTTGCCGAAAGAAACAGATTCTGGTTCAGGTGCGGGTCGATGGTTAACGCCAGCGCAACGGAAACACCGCCACGCAGCCCGCCCCATACCAGAATAGTTGTTGTCCTGGCATCAAACCTTCCGATTCCGGGAATTAACCGTGTGGGCAGCCATATCGAAAGCAGGCGGGCTAACAGCACAATGCCAATGCTTAAACAGCCCACCAGCCAGTATTGGCGGATGTCCGGAATAAGCAGGATCTCGAGCCCGATAATCAGAAACAGGATGGCGTTGAGAATCTCATCAATCATTTCCCAGAACTTATCCAGGTAATCCCTGTAGGTGGCCGACATGGCTTTTGCTTTTCCATAATTGCCGATTACCAGGCCGGCAGCCGCCATCGTAAGCGGGCTGGATATGTGCAGAAAGCGCGTGATGAGGTAGCCTCCCATAACGATGGCCACTGTAATCAACACAGTAACCTGGTAGTCGTTAATTCGTTTGATGCCCTGTGAGCCGATGTACCCCAGCAGAAATCCGATGGCCAGCCCGCCAATCGCTTCCTGCACGAATAAGCCGGCAATGTGTTTAAACGTGATGTCCACCGCGCTGCCCTGGGCAAGCTGCAGCAGGATGGCAAACAGCAATACCGCTACACCGTCATTGAAGAGCGACTCACCGGATATTTTTATTTCAATCGGTTTACTTAGCCCTGCTTTTTTCAAAATGGCAATAACGGCCAGCGGATCGGTTGGCGAGATGAGCGCGCCAAACACCAGGCATTGGATATAGGGAACGGGTAACTTCAGCAGCAGGAGGAAACCGTATAACATTGTTCCGACAAGAAATGTGGAGAGAACAACGCCAACGGTTGAGAAAATAATGATGGGCGTTCGTTGCTTTTGCAAATCGGCCATGCTGATGTGGATGGCGCCTGCAAAGAGCAGAAAATTAAGCATGGCACCCATAAGCACGTTTGGAAAATCAGCGCTGGTAATCAGATCAGAAACCCAGCCTGAAAATACAGGGTACGATTTGCCAATTGCCACCAGGCTGATGGAGGCGATAATGGACAGCAGCATAATACCGATGGCCGGGGGAAGCTTCAGGTACCGGCTATTGAGATAAGAAAATAATGCCGACAGTACAATAAGAATGGAAAACGTGTAGTATAACTCCATGCCCTGCTTCTTGAATTTTCAAGATACAAAAAGAAGGAGTATTGACGAAGGGCATTCGCACGTACGAACGTACTTCTATTGGTAGTGAGAGTAAATCAGGCGTTAACAACCTTCGCAAGCGCTTGTGCAAAAAGCCAGGCAGCGTTATTATTTTTCCTAAGCCACAACTCTGGCTCAATCAACTCCAGTTCCGAAACACAAAGGTTATCCTGGTTATTCCAGATAACATCTACGCGCGCATATACCGGTTGCGGCCGGCAGCAGGAAACCACGTGTTCGGCAAATTCAACTTCATGGTTGGAAGGCAGGTAATCGTGAACGGTTCCGCCAAAGTCATCCT